>JALOTU010000054.1 GCA_025457725.1 Verrucomicrobiota bacterium | reverse complement strand
TGACGGGTGGTTTCGCGAGGGCGCCGCGCAGCGCCAGCAGGCAGCCAACTCGGTCTTTCGCGCGGTCGAAAACGGCGTGCCGCTGATTCGATGCACCAATAACGGACAAACCTGCTGGGTGGATTCCTGCGGGCGCATCGTGGAATCGTTTACCGACGCCAACGGAAGCATTTACGGTTCAGGGTGGACGATTTTTACCGTTGGGCTGCCCGAGACGCCCGCGATACAGACCCCGTACTACCATCGCCATGGCGATGTGTTTGGCTGGGGCTGTGTAGCCCTTTCCGCACTTCTTCTCATCTCGGCTTTGCGCCGGGGTGCCGGGACCGGACCGCAATAATCGCCGGATACTACTGTCCTTGGGGGGGTGTCTGCACTCCGGATCCGACGCCCCCATTCTTGGGTCCATCCGGTCTTGCCACGGTTTGGGAACTCGTGCACAGTGCCCAGCAAGGACGACAAGAATATGCCTATTGAATTGGAGCTCCAAAAGTTCCCAAAGAAGGTCAACTTGAAGGGCGGGTTCTCCTGTGAACTCCGGCCCTTGCGACGCACCGACGAAGCCAAGTTGCATGAGTTTTTTCAGAACCTGCCCGAGAAGGAACGAATGTTCATCAAGCACCGGGTCAACGACCAGCAGGTGATTCAGGAGTGGTGCGAAAACATCGATTACGGAAAGAACCTCCCCATCGTCGGATTTACCGATGGCAAGATCGTCGCGGACGCAACCCTGCACCAGCAACAAGGAGGCTGGAAACGCCACGTTGGCCGCGTCAGCGTGCTGGTGCTGCCCGAGTATCGCGGACGCGGCCTGGCGCGCGCCCTCATCCAGGAGATCGTGGACGTGTCCCGAAACATCGGGTTGGAACACGTGGAAGCTGAGTTCATGGGGGAGCAGGAGGCCGCCATCAAGATGTTTGCGCTGATGGGTTTCAGCAATCTGGTTACCATTGAAGATTACGTCAAAGACATGCAGGCCATCACGCACGATTACGTTTTAATGGGACTTCAGCTCAAGACCGACGAGGAATATGCCGGGATGGGCTGAACTACATCGCCCCTGTCGCGTGGGCATTGCCCGACGCAGTTGCTCTGCACACTGAAGCCAGCCTTCGCGCTGGCTTCAGTGATTTTGAACCAAAAGCGGTGTTTTGCGGACTAATGCATCAACGTGGAAGCCACTATCATGAATCGATCCGCCTGGAAACAGACCACATCGTTCCTCCTCCTGATGCTCGGATGCGTGCGCCCGGCTGTCGCCCAGCAGGTGCCCGTGCAGGAGCACGCATTGCCCAACGGCATGCGCGTTCTGCTCGTCGAGCGTCACGATGAACCCAGCGTGTCCGGAGGCTGGGTGGCCCACGTGGGCAGCGCCAACGAACGACCCGGCATCACCGGCGTGGCCCACCTCTTCGAACACATGATGTTCAAGGGAACCCGCACGCTGGGCACCCGCGATTACAAGGAGGACCAACGGATCATTCAGCAGCAGGAGGAAGTCCGCTCCGCCATTCGCGAGGAGGAAGCCAAATTGCGGGCTGCCTGGAGACGTGGCGACGTCGAGGACCTCCAGAATCCCGAGTCCAAAAGCCCCCGCCTGCGGGAGTTGGAAGCCCGGTTCGACGAACTGGTTGCCGCCCAGCGCGAGTTGCTGGTCAAGAACGAGTTTGATCGGATCTACACGACGGCCGGCGCCTCCGGCATGAACGCCTTCACCACCACCGATCTCACGGGCTACTTCATCACCGTTCCCGCCAACAAGCTTGAACTATGGGCCTGGATGGAATCCGAACGTCTGCTGCACCCCGTCTTCCGGGAGTTTTACAGCGAGCGGGATGTGGTGTTCGAGGAACGCCGCATGCGCACGGAATCCACCCCGTTGGGCAAGTTCACCGAGGCCTTCGAGTCCATGGTCTGGACCTCGCACCCTTATCAGTGGCCGGTGGTGGGTTGGCCCTCGGACATTCCCGCCATCTCGAAGGCGGAAGCCGACAGCTTCTTCGCCACCTTTTATGCCCCGCAGAACATCACGCTGGTGCTGGTCGGCGATTTCGATGCCCGGAACGCCATGGAGCTGATCCGTCGCTATTTCGGGCGCATCCCCAAGGGAAGCACCCCTCCCCCGGATCTGGTGACCTGGGAGGTGCCCCAACTCGCGGAGAAGCGGATGAACGCGGAAGCCGAGGCCAACCCGCGCGTCACGATCGTGTGGCATACGGTCCCGTTTGGGCACAAGGACTTCTACGCCCTGAACATCCTGTCGGAGGTTCTCGCCACACGCACCGGCCGCCTTTACAAGGGGCTCGTGCTGGGTTCCGAGGTGGCCACCGACGTCACCACCTCGCCTGAATCCCGGAAGTGGGCGGGCACGTTCGAGATCTCGGCCGAGGTGCGTGAACCGCATACGCCGGCGGAAGTGGAATCGGCCATCTACCATGAAGTCGACCAACTCAAACAGGAGGACGTCCCAGCCGAGGAACTCCAGAAGGTAAAGAACAACTTTGCCGCCTATGAGTACCGCCGACTGTCGTCCAACATGAACATCCTCCTTCAATTGCTGTTTTACGACGGCCTGGGTGACTGGCGCGAAATCAATGAGGGCGGCCCCAAGTATCAGGCAGTGAGCGCCGGGGATATCCGGCGCGTGGCGAAAAAGTACTTCACGGCCGAGAACCGCAATGTCGCGGTGTACACACGCAAGCCGGCCCCGGCCAGCGAGGAGGCGCAGCCCCAATCATGAAGGTCGTCCAACTGCCGACAGCACTGCTGCTCACGGTCGTCTGCCTCGGTTGTGGCACTACTGCCAAGCAGCCTGCCGACCGGCAGGCGGAAACGCCGCAGGCCATTCCTGACCGACCGGAGAAACTCGAGTTCGCCCCGCTTGATTATCAGCCTCCGGATCCGGCGGACTACCGCGTGCAGCTTCGCAACGGCCCGGTTGCCTACCTCGCCAGCGACAGGGAGCTGCCGCTCGTGGACATCTCCATCCTGGTCCACACCGGCAATTATCTCGATCCCAAGGGCAAGGAGGGCCTCGCGGGCCTGACAGGGTATCTCTTGTCCAAAGGCGGCACAAAATCCCTCTCTGCCGATGCCCTCGAGGAACGGCTCGCGTTCCTGGCGGCAGTCCTCACCTCCGAGGTCACTGACACCCAGGGAAACCTGCGCCTGAATCTGCTCTCGAAGGATCTCGACGAAGGACTCGCCATTCTTCGAAGCACGCTCGCCGAACCCAGGTTTGAACAGGACAAACTCGCCCTGCGCCAGGAGCAATTGCTGCAGCTCATGAAGCAACGCAACGATGACTCGGCAAACATCGAGGCCCGCGACCGGGAATTCCTGGCTTACGGGGACGCCTTCTGGAGCAATCAATACGAGACCGAGGCTTCCATCCGTTCCATCACCCAGGATGACTTGCGGACGTTTCACCGCCGCTGGTTCCACCCTTCCAACTTTGTCGTGGCCGCCAGCGGGGATTTTGACCGGGAAGTAATGAGGGAAAAACTGGAATCGGTGTTTGCCGACTGGCCGTTTGCCGGCGACGAACCGCCGGCCATCCCCACCAACGCCGTGTTCGCCAGTCCGGGCGCCTACCTTGTCAACAAGGATGTGAATCAGGGTCGCGTCTCCATCATGCTGCCGGGCGTCATGCGGACCGATCCGGACTACTTTTCCATCGTGCTCATGAACCGTATCCTGGGCGGAGGCGGATTCACCTCCCGCATCGTCAACCGGGTCCGCTCGGATGAAGGGTTGGCCTATGCCGCTTCTTCGAGTTTTCCGGGCGGCGTCTATTTCCCGGAACCCTTCGTTGCCGCCTTTCAGACCAAGTCCCGCACCGTGGCCTACGCCACATCCATCGTTCTGGAGGAGATGAAGCGCATGGCCTCAGAACCGGTGCCCGACGCCGAGCTGGAAACAGCGCAGCGTTCCATGATCGAGACTTTTCCACGGGCCTTCGCCAGCAAGACGGCTGTGGTGCGGCGGTTCGCGGATGACGAATTTACGGGCCGCTTTCAACAGCAACCGGATTATTACAAGGATTATCGTGATCGAGTGGCTGCGGTCACGGTTGCCGATGTTCAGCGTGTCGCGAAGGAACACCTGGAATCCAGGGCGCCAACAATCCTTGTGGTTGGCGACAAGCTGGAGATTCTCAAAGGCACCCCGGAACACCCCGAACAATTGCAGGACCTCGCGGACGGACCGATTGTGGATCTGCCCCTGCGCGACCCCCTGACGATGCGACCGCTCCCCCAGTAGCCGCACGCTACGGCGGACGGACCGCCTCTTGCATGAGCCGCGATCTGAGAGTCCGGCGGCGGCGGAAAAAGTCTGGAGCCCTTCTCCAGGCCCGAGCATGCTTGGGGCATGCGCAAGGTTCATCATGCACTGTTGCTGAATTTCCACCAGCCACCGGGCAACCTGGACGATCTGCTTGCCAATAATGAGTGGGAGGCAAAGGAAATCCTCTGGGCCATGGATCGCATGCCCCGCATGCTGTGGGACTACGAGGATATCGGACGCGTCCACCTGAACCTCTCAGGAACCCTGCTGGAAACCCTGTCCAATCCAGCCTTTCAGGATCGCGTCTATGGCATCACCAAGGTCGGCGATCTCCTCTGGCACCTGCAGAACACCAAGATTTTCGACCTGCTCGGCTCCGCCTACTACCACGCCGTCCTCGCCCTCATTCCGGCCGCCGATTGGGATGAGCAACTCACCCGGTGGCAAAGCATTGCCAGACACCTGTTCTGGCGTTCTCACTTTCACGGCTTCTGGCCGCCGGAAATGGGGTTCTGCATGGAGCTTATCCCCACCCTCAAGCAGTTTGGCTACCGTTACGTGTGCGTGGATTGCAATTACGTGGAACCGGTTCAGGGCACGACCATGCGCTGGGAGGAACTGCGCTATCGACCGCACATCGCCCGATACGGCAAAGAGGAGATCATCGTGGTGCCGAGGGATCGGGAGCTGTCGGACGCACAGCTCTCCGGCATGGACGCCGGCTGGTTCATGAACGAGGTCCACGAACGCACCAAACACTGCAACTTTACACCACTGGTGCTCACCGGCACCGACGGCGACAACGGTGGCTGGTTCCGCAACACCAGCGAGCACGGCAATTTCTGGCAGGTCTTTTACCGGCCGATGCTGGACCGTGTCCGCCAGGGCAAAACGGAGATTGAGCCCGTCTTCATTCATGATTACCTGGATCGTCACGGCGCGCACGGCGAGGTGACGGTCAGCACCGGCGCCTGGAACACGGGCTGGCATCACGGTGCAGGATTCCTGCAGTGGACCGGATCGGGCCTCCAGAAGGAGGGACTCCAGCGCATCCGCGAAGTCAGCGACCAATTCCACGCCCTCCGCCGGCAGACCGATTCCACCGCCCCCCGCCCCCCGGCCCTGGATTACCACCTCCACGAAGCCCACTGGCGCCTTCTCCGTGCCGAAACCAGTTGCAACCTTTATTGGGGCGAAGCTTGGGTGCCCCGACTGCACGCCGACCTCAACGAGGCCGACTTCCACCTGCGCGAAGCGGAACGGCTGATCAACTGATCCCGGGCGAAGCAACCAAAGTCAGTTCGCATGGAGCGTGGCTGGAGCTTCCCTCTGAAAGCAGCACGAACTCGGGCTTGCCATCGAGTCGGCAGACCGCGCGTGGTGGGTCAGGCCGAGCCAATCCTTCCCCGGGGCTGTTTTCGCCTCCACCAGCTCATGAGTTCCCGTCCGCACCGGTTTGCGTACGAACGCGGAATCCATTGGTCCAGCAGATGGAAATGGGGTCGGTATCTCCGCCAGAGTTCGTCCGCTTGGACCGGCCATGGAGGCCCATCCGGGCCGCAGACGATATAATTCACGGCCAAATACATCCCCCCTGGTTTCAGCCAGCGGACCACCGCATCGACGTATTGATCCCGTTGCGCTGGATCAATGGCACAGAACAACGTGTGCTCCCACAGATAGTCGAAGTTCTCCGGAGGCGGATCCCGGAGGAAATCCCCAAGGGTGATTGCAGCCGACAGCCCCTCCCCCTTTGTCAGCTGTTCCGCCTGCCGGACAGCCGTTGGGGCAATGTCGACTCCCATGACCTGAAAGCCGAGGCGCGCCCAAGCCCGCACATCATGACCTGTGCCGCAACCCGGCACCACCACCCTGCCTTTCGGAAGCTCGGGATGCGCGTGCAGGAACTCGACCAGTCCCGGTGAAGGCGCGCCGTGATCCCAATGCGCCTCACCCGCCTGATACTTCTGCTCCCATTCCTCCGCCTTCAAAGCAATCCACACCCACGGTTCAACACCCGCGATGCAAGACCAAACGAGGCCGCCGCCTTCATTGATGCGTCGCAAGTGCGATGGTGCCGCCTTCAGCGCCCCTCGAGCACCGCATCATAGAACTCCCCAATGTCGCCCTTCTGCGGCTGCGCCTTGTATTTGATGGCCGCGCGGGGATGTTGATTGAACAGACCGGTGAGCATGTAGGGAAGGTCAAAGCCCCATTGGAGCTGGTTGCGCATGGGTTCAATGACCTGATCCACGCAACGCAACACCGGCGGCAGCTTGTATTTCGGGTTGTGCAAAAAGCCCAGCAGCAGTTCCATGGGACAATTGCCCGCGCCACGACCGAGTCCGGCCATCGTGGCGTCAAGCCAGTTGGCTCCGAGGATGATGGCCTCGATGGTGTTCGAGTAAGCGAGTTGGAGGTTGTTGTGGGCATGCATCCCCACCTCCATCCCGTTGGCCTTGGCGTGGTGCAGGTACTTCCGGACCAGGCGCTGCACCTGCTCGCTGTAAAGCGCACCAAAACTGTCGACCACGTAGATGGCGCCCGCCCCGGACTGTGTGAGCATCTCCAAGCCCTCGCTTAGTTCTTTGTCACCGACAGTCGTTACCGCCATGAGATTGACGGTCGTTTCATAGCCCTTGTCCTGGGCGTCCTTGATCATGTCCAGTGCGATGGGAATCTGATTGATGTAGCAGGCCACCCGCACCAGATCCACAACACTGTCCTTCTTCTTCGGGATGTCCTCCTTGTAATCGCAGCGCTCGGCATCCGCCATGATGGACAGCTTCAACGCGGACGGGTTGTCGCCCACAATCCGGCGGATGTCCTCCTCCAGGCAATACTTCCAGCACCCGTGCTCGCCCACCTTGATGCTCTTGCGTGAAGCCCGATAGCCCACCTCCATGTAATCAATGCCGCCCGCCACGCAGGCCTCATACACGGCCTTCACCACGCGGTCCTCGAAATGGTGGTTGTTCATCAGCCCGCCGTCGCGGATGGTGCAGTCCAACACCCTGATTTCCGGGCGATAGGAAAGCCAGCGTTCGGTGGGATTTTCTTTGGACTTGGGTTTCTCGGCTGCAGCCGCACTGCTTTTGGATTTCATGTGCCAATAGAACAGCACCAAATCCGCCTGGAATCAATGCTCAAGCGAGGACAGGACTCACTTGGCCTTCGCCGTCATCCACTCAATGGTCACCTTGATGTCGTCGCCGGTCTTGATGCCAATGCCCAGAAAGGTGAGTTCCGGACCCTTGATGTTGAAATCACTCATCTTCAGGGGCGTCTGGGTGGAGAACTTCACCTTGCCGCCCCCCAGCGGGGTCACCTCCACCGGCAACTTGATGGCATTGGTGACGCCGCCTACCACCAGGTTGCCGCTGGCCTCAAACCGGAAGGGTGAATCGGCGTCCTTGGGGGCCTCCAGAAACGTCAGTTCCGTCAGCTGGTAGTCAATGGTCTTGTATGCCGGTTTGCCAAGCTTCTCCTGCGCAATCTCGTCCATCTTGGTGTTGTACGGCTTGCCGTCCTTGACGCTTTTGAGGGAGGTGATGGGAATGGACGCCTCAACGACGGCGTCCACCTTGCCCGGCTCCATGGTTTGGCCCGGTTCCAGAGGAAATCCTTCAGGAACCTGCACGCTGCCGCCGATGAGCGAGCCTTCCATCGTCCAGTCATGCATCGTGGAAGTGCCCTCGATCTGCACCTTGCTGCCACGCGGCTGCGCCTTGAGGAGGACTGGCTCTGCGAGGACCGTCGCTCCGCCAACGAGCAATACGGCCAATAGGAGAGAATTAAAATAAACCGGCTTTTTCATGTTTTTTCTAGGTGTTGTTGTTGACGGCGGGAGCGCCGTCGCTTCATCCCAATTCAAACCATTCGTCCTGCAGAACAATCCGCTTGCCACCCACCACGGCTTCGTTGGCCTTGATGGCCAGGACTGTGGCCCGGAATCCCTCAAGCGCGTCAGCCGCGGGCACGCGCTTGACCTCGGCGAGATGATCGGCAACAGCCTGCGGATCTTCCGCGCCGAACATTTCCACGAAATCGCTCCTGGCCACATTCACGGCGCTGCAATTGGTCAGGAACGCCTTGAGCGAATGATACAACGGCGGCTTGACGGGTTCAGGATTGGCCGTCCCGGCATCCATGTTCTTCTGAATGCTCCCTCCCACCTTGAGCACGATGCCCGTATCCTCATGGAATTGTTCCTTGGAGGCATACACCTCCCAGCCCAGCAGCGGTGAATCCACTTCCTTGAACATCCACGCACTGCTTCCACGCGTGCTGCTCTCGCGCATCAGGACCGTGGCATCGGAACCGTGATAGGTCTCAGCCTCCCCGCCATACGAACTGGCCAACGTGGCGTCGAAGTAACCCCGGACCATGTCGGGAAACTCCAGATGCACATGCACCGTGTCCGGCACCGTTCGGCCATCGTCCCAAAGCCGAATGCTTCCCTCACCGGAAACGGCCACCGGACGCTGATCCTTGAACCAGGTGACCTGGTCCAGAGGGTGAATGCCGATCTCCCCGGCCAGTCCAAGGGACTCCTTGGCGTCCAATCGCCAGTTCATTTCCTGCTCGCGTTCCGGTGTCGGGGCGGCGACACGCCAGCTTTCCTTCTTGCAATACTGCATCCTCGCCATGATCCACCGGCCGATGGCCCCAGACCGAATGAAGGGCAACAGGAACAGGCGTTGGGAATCAGCCCGCATCTGCAGGCCGGCTTGAAAGACCAGCGAGGGCGCCGCATGGGCAGCCCGGGCGATGGCACGGGCATCTTCGATGGTGTTGGCCAGCGGGGCCTCGCAATAAACGTGCTTGCCGGCCTGGAGCGCGGCAATCGCAATGTCTCGATGGTCCTGGGTTGGCGTGGCGATGATCACCGCGTCGATCTCCGGATTGTTTAGCAAGGCGGTATAGTCCGCCTCCTGAGCCGCGCCGGGAGCATTGCGCCCGCT
>JALOTU010000053.1 GCA_025457725.1 Verrucomicrobiota bacterium | reverse complement strand
TGGGTCATGGCCTCCTGCAGCTGATCCGCTGATTTGACCAGGTCCACCTTGGCCAGTGAATCACACACCGCTTCCGCGCCCATCTTGGCAACGAAGGCATCCGTGCCAAAGGTCTCCTGCGCCTCCCGGTACTCATGTTCGCTCAGCAGTTGATTCTGCTGAAGGGGGGTCGAACCCGGATCCACCACAAGATAATCCTCATAGTAAATCACGCGCTCCAAATGGCGCGCGGTCATGTCCAGCACCAGGCCGATGCGGGAGGGCATGCATTTGAAAAACCAGATGTGGCAGACGGGCACCGCCAGCTCGATGTGGCCCATGCGCTCGCGCCGCACGCGTGCCTGGGTGACTTCCACGCCGCATCGGTCACACACCACGCCCCGGTGCTTGATGCGCTTGTACTTTCCGCAGGAGCATTCCCAATCCTTGACCGGACCGAAAATCCGCTCACAGAACAAGCCGCCCTTTTCGGGCTTGAAGGTGCGGTAGTTGATGGTCTCCGGATTCTTGACTTCTCCCTTGGACCACGAACGGATGGCATCGGGCGAGGCCACGGAGATGGCAATGTTATCCACCTGGTTTACGGCTTCCAAGCCGAGCATTTCCCGCGCGCTTTCTCTGCTGCTCATCATAATCTTTGGATAAAGGCTCTAGGTTAAACTGTCACTTGCATCAGGCCGCGCCCAAGATGCTGGCGGGCTCTGCCGGTTGGTCGACGGGATTCGTGTAACCCACCTTGACGTCGAGCCCGAGCGATTGCATTTCCTTCACCAGCACGTTGAAGGATTCGGGAATGCCGGCTTCAAGACTGTTGTCCCCCTTCACAATTGCCTCATACGTGCGGGTGCGGCCCTGGACATCGTCTGACTTGACCGTCAGCAACTCCTGCAGCGCATAGGCGGCTCCGTAGGCTTCCATCGCCCACACTTCCATCTCGCCGAACCGCTGGCCACCGTATTGAGCCTTGCCGCCCAGTGGCTGCTGGGTCACCAGCGAGTAGGGGCCCACAGCGCGCGCGTGGATTTTGTCCGCCACCAGATGCCCGAGTTTCATCATGTAAATGAATCCCACCACCACCTCCTGGTCGAAGGCTTCCCCGGTTCGCCCGTTGTAAAGCGTGGCTTTCCCATTTTCACCGACCAGCCTGGGCTCCCCATCCTGGGCCAGTTTCTTTCCGGCCTCGGCGAGATAGCCCCGCACCTCGGCCTCCTTGATGCCGTCGAACACGGGCGTGGCGATCTTCATCCCGAGCACCTTGCACGCCCAGCCCAAGTGCGTCTCCAAAACCTGCCCCACGTTCATACGGGAAGGAACCCCCAGCGGATTCAACACGATATCCACTGCCGTCCCGTCAGCGAGGAACGGCATGTCCTCCTCCGGCACGATCTTGGCCACCACACCCTTGTTCCCGTGCCGCCCAGCCATCTTGTCGCCGACCGACAACTTGCGTTTCGAGGCGATATACACCTTCACCGACTTGACCACCCCGGTATCGAAGCCCTCGCCCGATTCCGCGCGCTCAATCTCCTCGTCGTACTGCATCTGCAGGTCGTCGAACTTCTTGCGGAAGCCGCCGATGATTTCATTGATCTTGTTGCGGATGGGAGAGGGGTTCACTGTTGACCACGTCCAGGGGGATCTTCTCACCCAGAAGGATGTTGGACAACGCCTCGGTCAACTGCTCGCGCAGCTCGTCGGTCTTCTTGCGATGATCGTCCTCGACCTGCTTGGCGTGCTTCTTCTCCGTCACCGGGGAAGCTTGCTTTTCACTGTCCTTCTTGGCGGACACCTTTACATCCATGACGATGCCATAGGTGCCCGACGGGACCTTGAGGGAGGTGTCCTTCACATCCGCCGCCTTTTCGCCAAAGATGGCGCGCAGCAACCGTTCCTCGGGAGCCAGTTCGGTCTCGCTCTTGGGCGTGATTTTTCCGACCAGAATATCGCCCGGCTTCACTTCGGCGCCGATGCGGATGACTCCGTCCGGGCCAAGGTTCTTGAGCGCCTCGTCACCCACATTGGGAATGTCACGAGTGATCTCCTCGGGTCCCAGCTTGGTATCCCGGGCCGCCACTTCGAATTCGTCGATGTGAATGGAAGTGAACACATCGTCCTTGACGATGCGCTCGCTGATCATGATGGCGTCCTCGAAGTTGTATCCGTTCCAGGGCATGAATGCCACCAGCACATTGCGCCCCAGCGCCAGCTCCCCGAATTGGGTGCAGGGACCATCGGCAATGATCTGGCCGGCTTTGACATGGTCGCCGTTCTTGACGAGCACCTTCTGGTTGATGCTGGTCGCCGCGTTCGAACGCATGAATTTGCGAACCGAATACACCCACACGCCTTTCTCGGGATCATGCTTGAGCTTGCGTTTGCCTTCCGGAAGCTTGCCGTCCTTGGTAACCACAATTTGATCCCCGGTCACGGAGGCGACTTTGCCGGATTCCTCCGCAATGATGACCGCACGGGAATCGCGGGCCACACGCTCCTCGAGTCCTGTGGCCACCAGCGGCGATTCCGTTACCAGCAGCGGCACAGCCTGGCGTTGCATGTTGGACCCCATCAGAGCCCGGTTGGCGTCGTCGTGCTCCAGGAAGGGAATGAGGCTCGCGGCCACGGAGACCAACTGCTTGGGGGAAACATCCATGTAGTCGACCCGGGGGGCCTCCACATCCACGAAATCCCCCTTACCGCGACACACGACGCGTTCGCCCTGGAACTGCATCTTGTCATCCACCGGCGTGTTGGCCTGGGCGATGAAGAAGTTCTCCTCGCGATCCGCGGTCAGGTAGTCGATTTGATTCGTCACTTTCCCGTTGGCGACCTTGCGGTACGGCGTCTCCAAGAACCCAAAATCATTAATCCGCGCAAAGGAGGCCATGGAGGCAATCAGCCCAATGTTCGGCCCCTCGGGCGTTTCAATCGGGCAGATGCGTCCGTAATGAGAAGGATGCACGTCACGAACCTCGAAGCCCGCGCGGTCCCGGGAAAGGCCCCCGGGCCCGAGTGCGGATAGCCGGCGTTTATGCGTCAATTCAGCCAGCGGATTGATCTGGTCCATGAATTGACTCAGCTGACTGCGGCCGAAGAAATCACGGATGACTGCCGAAAGTGCCTTAGGGTTGATGAGCTTTTGGGGCGTCATCTGGTCTTCGCTCTGGTCGAACAGCGTCATGCGCTCCTTGACCAATCGCTCGGTGCGGGCCAACCCCACACGGCACTGGTTCGCCAGCAGTTCACCCACCGTGCGAATGCGGCGGCTGCCCAGATGATCAATATCGTCCAGCGAGCCTTCGCCTGCCTTCAAGCGCAGGAGATAGCGGGTGGCGGCGACGAGGTCCTCACGGGTGAGAATGCGCGAGTCCCCATCCTTGAGGCCCAGCTTTTGATTGATCTTGTAACGCCCCACACGCCCGAGGTCGTAACGCTTGGAATCGAAGAAGAGCCGCTTGATGAGCGCCCGGGCATTGGAGGCCGTGGGGGGATCACCCGGACGCAGCCGGCGATAAATATCCTTGAGCGCCTCCTCTTCATTCTTGGCGGGATCCTTCTTCATGCATTTGATGATGATTCCATCATCCAGGGAGGTATCCACCACCTTGATGGTCTTGAGGCCGAGCTCGGCCAGCTGTTTGAGCACGGCCTTGGAAAGCGGTTCAAAGGCGCGGGCCACAACAAGCCCGCGGTCAAGATCGATGGCGTCCTCGATCAACACCTTGTTGGTGAGATCGTCCAGCTTCTCGGCGGCCTTCAGGGTCAGCGTCTCAATGTCATAGAAAAGCTTCAGGATTTCCTCGTCCGTGCCCCGGTTCTTCTCTTCGCCCTTCTTGCTCTTGGAATCATCGTCGATGCCCACCAGCGCGCGAAAGAGAGTGGTGGTGAGAAACTTCCGGCGGCGCTTCTTGCGATCCAGATACACATACAGCAGGTCGCTGGTGTCGAACTGTGCCTCGTACCAGGAGCCACGGTCAGGGATGATCCGAAACGAGTGTAGGATCTTGCCATTGGGATGCTGGGTGGCCTCGAAGGCCAGCCCGGGAGAACGGTGCAGCTGACTCACGATGACCCGTTCCGCGCCATTGATGACAAACGTGCCCTGAGGGGTCATCAGGGGCAACTCCCCCATGAAGACCCTCTCCTCCTTCGTGCCGTTTTCATCCTTGATAAGGAAAGTGACATAAAGCGGCGCGCCATAGGTCAGACCTTCGCGCAGACAGTTGAGCCAGGTGATCTTGGGCTCGCCAATTTCATAATCCTTGAACTCGAGCCGGCATTTGCCGTCGTAGCTCTCGATGGGAAACACTTCCGTGAACACCGCCTGCAGGCCGATGCTCTGGCGTTTTGAAGCGGGCACGTCGGCCTGCAAAAACTCCGCATAGGAGTTGGTTTGCAGTTCGATCAGGTTCGGCGGCGTGGTGATCTCCTTGATCCTGCCGAAGTTTTGACGTTCCGTTGAGCGCGTTACCATGTGATCCTTTGCTGTGTAATGGGGAACCCGGCCCATTACGTTGTTTACCCATCATTCTGACCCGACTGAATCCTGTCGCCGAATTCGCGGGGCTCTTATCGGGCTTTGATGCGAAAGCGGCCTTCCATCAGGCCGCCTCGCCACAAGAGCAAGGAAGGGCGGCAACACCCGAACTGCCGCCCCACCTTGAATTCCAATTACTTGAGTTCCACTTTGCCGCCGGCGTCCTCGAGCTTCTTTTTGGCCGCTTCCGCCTCGGCCTTTTCGACCCCTTCCAGCACGGGCTTGGGAGCCCCTTCCACCATGGCCTTGGCTTCGGCGAGACCCAGTCCGGCCTTCACCTCACGCACCGCCTTGATGACTGAAATCTTCTTGTCGGCAGGTGCCGAAGCCAGAATCACGTCAAATGTGCTCTTGGCCTCTTCTGCGGGCGCGGCACCCGCTGCTCCACCTGCGCCGGCCGCAGCAACGGCAACCGGGGCTGCAGCACTCACACCCCATTTCTCTTCCAATTCCTTGACGAGACCGGCGATTTCGAGCACGGTCGCGTTGCTCAGTTCTTCCACGATTTTGGCTTTATCAAGTGCCATCTGCTTTTTCCTTTCGTCTCGTCGTCACCCGAGGCCACGAGTGGTTTCAGTTCACGGCCTGCAAACCGACGATTTACGTTGTTGTTGTTGTTTAATGCCGACGCCTGACAACCGTCAGGTGACGGAAATTGGATCCGGTGCTATGTGCCCTGGTCGGCTTTTGCCTTCAGCACGCGGGCCATCTGGCTGGCCGGAGTGCTCAGCAGGCGAACCAGCGTGGAGGCGGGCGCATTGAGCGTCCCCAGCAAACGCCCGCGCATCACGTCCAGAGATGGCAAATCCGCGAGCGTGGCGAGCTCAGCTGCCTCCAGCCTCTTGTTGTCCAAGAAGCCAAACTGAACTTTCAGGCGATCAAACTCCGCACCGAAATTCTTGACCACCTTGGCAGCCGCCGAGATATCCTTCTGCCCGGTCACCACCGCCAGCATGCCGCTGAGGGCCCCATTCATTTCCCCGACCCCGGCCTCTTTGGCTGCAATCCGGAAGATGGAATTCTTGACCACGTGCACCTCGGAAGCGGTGGCCTGGAGGCGCTTGCGCAGCTCGGTGAGGTGCTCAACTTTCAACCCCTTGTAATCCACCACGATGAAGTAGGGCGAAGCGTTGAGTCGTGTCAGGTACTCCTGTGTGAGATTTGCCTTTTCAGCACGCATGTTAAGTAGTCAGTTGAAAGTAAATCACGCGGCAACCTGCTTCACGTCCAGATGCACCGCTGGACTCATCGTTGCCGAAATTGTGCATGAACGAATGTAGACACCCTTGACGCTGTTTGGACGCGCCTTGGCCACCGCATCGATCACGGCGTGGGCGTTTTCCACAATCTGATTGGCCGCAAAGCTGACCTTCCCAACGGGCACATGGATGTTTCCGGCCTTGTCCACCTTGAACTCCACCCGGCCGGCCTTCACTTCGCGCACCGCCTTGGCCGTATCATCCGTAACCGTGCCGGTCTTCGGGTTGGGCATCAATCCCCGGGGACCGAGCACCTTGCCGAGCTTGCGAACCTCCGACATGGCTTCAGGGGTGGCCACGGCAACGTCAAAATCCGTCCAACCCTCCTGACATTTCTTGATCATGTCTTCAAAACCGACGAACTCCGCACCGGCAGCCCGGGCGGCGTCAGCCGATGCACCACTGGCGGCAAACACGAGTACGCGGATGTTCTTGCCGCTGCCGTGCGGCAGGGGAACCGTGCCTCGAACCATCTGGTCGGATTGGCGCGGATCCACTCCCAGGCGAAAGGCGAGATCGACTGTCTCATTAAACTTGGCCCGGGGGAATTTGGAGAGCACCTCCACGGCGGCTTCCAAAGGATACAGTTTCCTGCTGTCCACCTGTTTCAGCGCATTCTTGAATCGTTTGCTTGGCATTGATCTGTATTGCGGTGCAATCGAGCGACAGCTCTCCCGCGGTTGATGTTGTTCTTACCCGATGACTTCGATGCCCATGCTGCGAGCGGTCCCGGCCACCATGCGGGACGCCGCCTCCTCGGAGGTTGCGTTCATGTCCTTCTTCTTCAATTTGACGATCTCCAGAATCTGTTTCCTGGAAACCTTGCCCACCTTGTCCTTGTTCGGCTGTTTGGACCCGGCGGTAATGCCGGCAGCCTTCTTGAGCAGAACGGCGGCAGGGGGGGACTTGGTGATGAAGGTGAAGGACTTGTCCTGGTAAACCGTGATAACCACCGGAATGATCATTCCGGCCTCACTCTTGGTAGCGGCGTTGAACTCTTTGCAGAATCCCATGATGTTAACGCCGTGCTGGCCCAGGGCGGGCCCGACGGGGGGCGCTGGATTCGCCTGTCCTGCAGGGATTTGCAGCTTGATCATGCCTGTGACTTTTTTTGCCATAGCTAAGTTCTATACTCCTGTCTCGATCATGAGCTGGTCAGGCCTTGTCCGCCTGCCAATACTCCAGTTCCACGGGCGTGTTCCGCCCAAAGATGTTGACGGTCACCTTGAGCTTCCCGCGATCGGGCTCGATCTCCTCAATGATGCCGCTGAAATTCAGGAACGGCCCGTTGTTAATCTTGATGGTTTCTCCAACCTCAAAGCTCACCTTGGGACGCTCGGCTTCCTCGGACTCCGAGATTTGAGCCTTGATCTGCTCGACCTCGTCCGAGGGCGTGGGTGTCGGCGGTTCCCCACCCACAAACCCGATCACCCCCTGGGTGTCCTTGATGAAGTACCAAGGGTCCTCAATGATGCGTCCGTTTTCATCGAGGAGCACCATGTTGATGAACACGTAGCCGGGCCAGAGCTTGCGGGTCGAAACCGTTTTCTTCTGGTTGCGCACCTCCACCACCTTTTCCATCGGAACGAGAACCTCGCGGATGTAATCGCCCATTTCCTCGCTCTTGACGCGCTTCTCGATGCTCTCCTTAACTTTCTGCTCCTGCCCCGAGAGCGTGTGAATGACAAACCATTGGCTTTGCATATCGAGACAGTCAGCTGAGAAGCATCAATACGCGGGTAAAGATGAAATCAACAACCACGGTAAACCCGCCCAGCAGCAGAATCGAGATGGCGATGACCACCGTGGAGCCTTTCAACTCGGTCCAGGTTGGCCAGCTGCATTTGCGCAGCTCCTCACGAGTCAACTGAACATAGTTGGAAAACCGCGTCAGCTGACCCTTGTACCACAAAAAGGCAAAGACAGCACTGATGACGCACACCCAGATCAAGGTGGCGCCGTAGTTGTCCCAAAAAGTCGGAGACGAAGCGGCCGCGTTGGCCACCTCGTTAACGACAACTGCCAGTTCTGTATTTGTTTCGCCCATCTTTCAAATCGATGTTGACTGGTTCTGCCCAAATGGCGGAGAGGGAGGGATTCGAACCCCCGTCGGGCGTGAACCCGAAGCGGTTTTCAAGACCGCCGCAATCGACCACTCTGCCACCTCTCCAACGGACTGGCAGGGCGTGAGGGAGTCGAACCCCCAACCAACGGTTTTGGAGACCGCTACTCTACCAATTGAGCTAACGCCCTACAACCGGTCGAGCGACGTCCGGCCCAAGCCGGCAGAGCGCGACGCAACCAGCCCCGCACCCGTCGCCACACCCGCTATTCAATGACCTCGGAAATACGGCCCGCACCGATGGTGCGTCCGCCCTCGCGAATTGCAAACCGCTGACCTTTCTCCATGGCCACGGGCTTCAGCAGGTCGCAGCTCACCGAGACGTTGTCCCCCGGCATCACCATCTCCACGCCTTCAGGCAGGCTCATGGTTCCGGTCACATCCGAGGTGCGGAAGTAGAACTGCGGACGGTAATTGGTGAAGAAGGGCGTATGACGACCTCCTTCATCTTTCGACAGCACATAGACTTCAGCTTTGAACTTGGTGTGCGGCTTGATGGAACCCGGCTTGGCCAGGACCATTCCACGCTCCACGTCGTCCTTCTTCGTTCCACGCAACAGCACCCCGACGTTGTCCCCTGCGGTGGCGGAATCCAACAGTTTGCGGAACATTTCAATATCCGTGGCTACCGTCTTGCGGGTTTCCCGCAGGCCGACGATTTCCACCTCGTCCATTTTCTTGAGAACGCCGCGCTCCACACGTCCGGTGACCACCGTGCCACGTCCTTCAATGTTGAAAACGTCCTCCACGCACATCAGGAAGGGCTTGTCCACGTCGCGCACCGGGTCAGGAATGAAGTTGTCCAGAGCATCCAGCAAATCCTGAACAGCCTTCTGCCCCTCGGGCTTGCCCTCCATCGCGGCCTTGGAGGAGCCGCGAATAATCGGAGTGTCGTCGCCGGGGAACCCATATTTCGTCAGCAGCTCCCGGATCTCCATCTCGATCAACTCCAGCAGATCCGCGTCAGCCAGGTCCACTTTGTTCAGGAAAACCACAATGCTCGGGACCCCCACCTGGCGCGCCAGCAGGATATGCTCGCGCGTCTGCGGCATGGGACCGTCCGCCGCACTCACCACAAGGATGGCGCCATCCATCTGGGCGGCGCCTGTGATCATGTTCTTGATGTAGTCGGCATGACCCGGGCAATCCACGTGGGCGTAATGGCGCTTCTCGCTCTCGTATTCAACATGGGAGACCGCAATCGTAACGGTCTTGGTATCGTCACGCACGGTGCCGCCCTTGGTGATATCCGCATAGGAGATTGGACTGGCCAAGCCCTTCTTTGACTGCACTTCGACGATTGCAGCCGTAAGGGTGGACTTGCCATGGTCAACGTGACCGATTGTTCCAACATTTACATGAGGTTTAGTGCGCTGAAATTGCTCTTTTGCCATTTGCTGTCTCCGGTTCGTGTTGTTTCTACTAGGGTCGCGCCATTGGTGGAGCCCATGACCAGGATTGAACTGGTGACCTCATCCTTACCAAGGATGTGCTCTACCAACTGAGCTACATGGGCATCGCCGTTATTTCTTGATCTTGCTCAAAAGACGACAAGACACCGCTCCCCAGAGGCTTCCCTAGCGGGAAAATTTACGGGGTTGGCGGTCAGTCAATAATGTTACGGCCCAACGACCTCGCAAAAAATAGGAACAGTGCGCCAGGGTGTCAACGGATTTTGAAGGAAATCTTTTGCCCGCCGCGCAACCCGAATTATTGGAAAGGTTCCCCACGCCGGCCCAGCCGGCCCAACGAACCAGGTTCCTGTCCCCACCCTCAGGTTCCTCGTTGCAGGACAAGGAGATGTGCGCGGCTCTGCAATCGCGAGGGCAACGGCGGGCTGAATAAAAATGGCGCCCTGAAGACCAGGGCGCCGAGGAAGCGAATGGCAGGGAATCAGCCGAGGATTGCATCCTTGGCGGCCTTGGCCACGCGGAATTTAACGACGCGCTTGGCCGGGATTTGGATGGTTTCGCCGGTGGCCGGGTTGCGACCCTGACGCGCCTTGCGATTGACGAGCACCAGCTTACCGAGGCCGGGCACGGTGAATGAGTTCTTCGCCTGCTTGTAAGCGAGTGAAGCCAGCTCTTCAAGAAACTGCACAGATTGCTTCTTTGTGATGCCAACATTCTCCGCCAGCGTGGTTGCGATCTGGGACTTGGACAGTGCTTTTGCCATATTGTTTGTTCTGTTTATTGGTTAATAGTCGTAAGACTCGACCGCGATTTACGCACGAGACGGTACGCGCGCAAGCAGAAAATAAAGTTTTTCCTAGGTTTTTAAGCGGTTTTTCCCGGGCGAACCGCGCTTTCATCCGATTGCACAGCCCCGGAATCTCGCCACCCCCGGCTCACATCCGATCATTGAGGAAAGCGGCGCAGCCACTACGCGGTTTGCCTGCGGACAGGACGCGCAGCGAAAAACCACGGCCGTTTTCAAAGGGTTCCACCCGGGCCTTCACTTCCAAAACCGGATGACGCACAGTCGCCAATCCATAACTCCGATAGGTCGCTGCAAACAATTCTGTTTCCACAATGCCGGTCCAGTCCGCCAGAGAAAGAAACTTCATCGGCTCGCCGGTGATTTGATGATGCGTGCGCTGTTCCACCACCAAGCCGCACATCGTGACGGTCCGCCCCATCCATTCGCCCAGCCGGTTCACCGGGCAATACGTATCCCAGCGCACTTCCGGGAACAACTCCAGTGGATGACCGCTGACAGCAAAGCCCAGAAGATCGGTCTCCCACTGGAGCCTTTCCCGTCGAGTGGCTTGAGAAGATGCTGCGCCTGCCAGAACTGGCGCGTGCGTGTTTCCCCAAACTCATCAAACGCTCCCGCACGAATCATCGCCTCCAACTCCTCACCCGCCGGTTTCACACGATGAAAAAAGTCGGTGATCGATGAAAACCGTCCGCACTGGCGGGCAGCCAGCAGCGCGTCTGAGGTGCGGGTGGTCAATCCCTTGACGCGCGTCACCGGCACGCGGATCAATCGCGGACGCGCAATATCAGAAGCTGAATGGCAGCATGCGGAATCATTTCCTGCCACACTCTGCACTCCGCATTCTGGCCTCACTGAAAAGCCCGGACCGGGATCATTGATGGACGGCGGCAGCAACTTCAATCCGAGTCGATGGCATTCAAGCACGTACACCAGCGGATCATAGAAGCCCTTGCCGTTGGTGAGGACCGCCGCCATGAATTCCGCCGGGAAGTAATGTTTCAGCCAGGCCGATTGATACGCCTCCACGCCGTAGGCGGTGCTGTGCGCCTTGCAGAAGGCGTACCCGGCAAAGCCGGCGACCAGTTCCCATACCTCGGCGACTTTCTCCGCCGAATGACCCCGGGCCCGGGCAGACTGAAAAAACTCACCGCGAATCTTCTGAATGACGTCCCGCTTCTGTTTGTTCAATGCACGCCGCAACACATCGGCCCGGCCCGGAGGCAGTCCGGCGAAGGCCTCGCACAGTTGCAGAATGTGCTCCTCATACACCACCAGCCCAAAGGTGCTTCGCAAACACCCTTCAAGGCAGGGATGCGGATACGTGACCGGCTCCAGACCCTGGTAACGGCGCGTAAAGGCAAGCTTCTTTCCTTCGTTGGCCGCACCCGGCCGAATGACACTGACGATGGCAATCAAGCCGTCAATCTCACGCACGTTGGTCATGCGGCACAAACTGATCATGGCCGGGGATTCAATGTGATGCACCGCACGCCCACCCCCCTCGGCAATCATCCGCCACACTGCCGGATCGGCAAAGCCACAACCGGAAACACCGCCGCCGGGCGACGCAAACTTTCGAAGTTCGGAGTCCGCAACCCGAAAAGCAACCAGCGGCCCGTTCTCTGCAAACCTCTGTGCCTCTGTGTCAAATGGGGATGAACACGGATATCGGGATTCGCCATTCGAAATTTGACCTTCTTTCGGATTTCGGGCTTCGGACTCCGGGCTTGCCGCCTCTCTCATCTGAAACCGATCCAGATCCACCCTGATGTTGCGTTTGGCCAGTTCCACCCGTGTGTCCCTCATCGCTGCCAAACCGCCTTGCGCCAAAATATCCATCTTCACCAGCCCAATGACTTCGACAGCGTCCATGTCGAAGTGCGTGGTGGGATAGCCCTTGTGGGCGATGAACGTGGGGGTCAGCTCATGCAGAGGCGGGCGTGAAAGCACCAGACCGCAGGGATGCATCTTGGGATAACGCGGCATGCCGTCCAGAAACGCCGCCGTTTCCAGCGCCGTCCGGTAGGGTTCCTCATCCAGCGGTAGTTCCCGGTTTTCAGGAGCGGCACGCAACCGCTCAATCAATGCGACCCCTCCACTCGGTGGAGGTTCATCCGGCACCCAGCCACCGCCGAAGCTCCACGGAAAATGATCGGTGAACCTTCGCACCTCGCGCTCCCCCACCCCCATTACTTTGGCCACCTCGGCAAACGCGCTCCGCGCCTGGAACGTGGAAAACCCACCCACCACCGCACAGTGCTCCCGTCCGTATTTCTCAAAGATCAACCGCACCACGTCATCCTTCACGTCGTGCGCAAAATCGATGTCGATATCCGGAAGCTTGTTCAGCGCCATGCGATCCTTGTTGAGAAAACGACGGAAATAGAGTCCGAACCGGATCGGACAGACGCTGCTGATGCCCAGACAGAAGCACACCAGGCTGTCCGCAGCGCTTCCCCGCGTGATCCAGTCCATCCCGCGCCGACGACACTCCTGAAGGAAATCCCAGGTGATCAGGAAGTAATCCTCGTAGCCCACTTCACCGATAATGGCCAGCTCCTCTTCAATTTGCACCTGCACCCGGCTCAACGAAACTTCCGCACCCGTCTCAGAAACAATGCGCCGGCCTGCGTAACGATCTTTCAGCCCATCCATCACCAGCCTCCGCAGGAGAACTGTTGATGAAATCCCCCCCGGCGTGCAGAACGCGGGAAACCGGGGTTTGCCAAATGGCAGTTCAAAGTGACACCGCCCGGCAATCTCCTGTGAGGCACGTATCCATTCCGGATTCCGTGAACAGGCCATCGCCATTTCAGATGGGGTGCGAAAATGATAGCGTCCTCCACTTCGTTTCTCCGGATGCTCATGTTCCAGGAGCGACAGCGTGCGAATGCTTTGGAGAATGTCGTAGCGACGACGATCCTCCGGCCGGGCATGGTGAACCGATGGACAGGCGACCACGCCTTCACGTCGCGACACCGCCTGATAAAAGCGTCCCGGAAAAAAGCGTTCCAGTGCCGGGTCGGAACTGACCGCAATCAGCCCCTCAAGCAAATCGGCCTGGCGTTGCAGGAAAGCGGGTGTAATCGGGGCACGCTGACGGGCCGCCACCGCGGTTTCCTCGTTGGGCAATCCGGTCTCGGCTTTCCTGGACAGCAGGCGACAAAGATTCGTGTAGCCTGTCGCGTTTTCCACATACAACAACAATGGATGCGTTCCCACGCGCAGTTCAGCGCCGAAAATGGGCCGCACGCCGGCAGCTTTTGCCGCCAGCCCCATGCAGATTTCCGGTGTCGGTCAACGCCACAGCCGACAGCCCTTGTTCGGCCGCCAGTCGCACAATTCCTTCCGGAGACAGCGTGGAATCCAGAAACGTGTAATGGCTGTGACATCGCAACGGGACGTAGGTGATTGGTTTCGGGCGAACGATGATTTGCAGGCGGGCTCTGCTCGCTGCCTGTCGATTGTCGCCGTTCACCAGTAATTCACGCGGTCCGTCTCTGAGACGCAAGTCATGGCCTCGCAGGACAACCGAATGACCGTGCAATTGGCGAAGGCCATCCAGCACCTGTGCCAATCGCACGTGCGCTCCCTGGCGTTGTGCCGAAACGGTCAGCGGCAGTTCGCTGCAAAAGCGGCCGTCATAGACATTCGA
>JALOTU010000458.1 GCA_025457725.1 Verrucomicrobiota bacterium | reverse complement strand
CGCCCTCGGTCAGGGGCACCTGGTTGGCCCAGCGGTAGTGGTGATGTTCCCAGCGGTTGGATTTGCCTTTGACCCGCAGCTTCAAGGCCGGCAACGGGCGGCCCACTGTGGGTCCTCCAGGTGGCGCCGCTTACCCCCAACCCGGCGGGCGATCACCCGAGGGGAAACAAACTGTCCCGGGTAAACTTGCGTCGTTGTCGCCAATGGGAGTTGCGCCACGCGGTATGGGGGGGCTCAAGTCTCCGGAAGGTCATCAGCCCGTAGCTTGGCGCACAGGGTGATGAAGGTGAGCCGTTCAGGTTGAGGTTGCCTACTGGCAGCATACGGCCCGATGCAAAACCACGCCTTCGCCTCCTTGGGCGTGACCAACTCCCGGTAATGCTCGAAGATCGTCTGCGGGCTGTTGACGGCCTCCAAGGAAACCTTGGCTACCCGCGTGCGGCAGCTAACACGTCAAGGCAGAAGGAGAAAATTGCACCAAGCGTGTTGTGGTCATCACGTGATCTTTCTGGCCCGGACCCTCGGGTTTTCCACCACGATTCGGAGCACCTGTGACGAGGCAGTTCCCCGCTTGTGCGACCTGGTGGGGTCTAGGGTGAACCATCGTCGTCGCAGATGCCCTTGGCCCGCTGGTAAGAACCGATGTTGTGGGCCTGAGCGTATCCCAGCTTCCTCAGCTTCTTCTCAGCAGCGCTGCTGCGTGCCCCACTCCGACAATGAAGCAGGATCACGGCAGATTTGTCGGGGACTTCATCGGTGATCCGGGATTCGAGAGAACTCAATGGCAAATTCACGGCGGCGGGAAGGTGCTCGGCGGCGAACTCTTCCACGGTGCGCACATCCACGACCACCGCTCCCGCACGGACGAAGTCTCGGGCCTGTTCAGCAGGGAGCATTGATCCCTGTCGCAAGAAGATCCAGACCGCAATGGCCAACACAACCAGCAGTGGAATCAGCAGTTCTCTCATGGGGATTCACTATCGCTTGCCACCCCTGACTCTGCGAGGGCGCTCAGTGGAATGTCAATCCTCCAAGCCCCACGCAACTCTCCAAGGGCGAAACCCGTAGCTTCATCCTGCGGATAGAGCTTTTGCAGGATCGCCAAGGTCTCCGAGTCAATGTCCCTGCCGGCTCGGCCATGGCATCCAAGACAGAGTTCGTTGTTCAGAACAATGGGCGCGAAGAACGTGGCCTGATCCACCATCAGGTTGGTGGCAAACGCACGAGGAGAACCGTCGGCGTGCAGCTGATCCTGGAAATCATCGATCACCCCTTTTTCGTCGGCGTCGGCGCGTGCCGCCGGATTTCGAGGCCTGTGGGATATTCGCCTCAGGGTGACGCCGTGTTGATCCGCGATCGAGGCAGTCAGGGGCGAAGAAGCGAGCGAACAATAGGGTAATGCGTTGGTCACCCCGCCCGAGGCCATTGCGGATTGCAGATTCGAACTCAGCAAACTGAATGTCTCGGCGGCAATGGTCTTGCCACGGGCAACAGCCGCCGCTTGGATGCCTGGTTCAAGGGGGGCTGGTCGCGGGGAGGAATCTGTCAGGCGCGCCGTGTCCGGGGAGCAGGCAAGAAGAAGCAGGCAAGGTGAGCCAACGAGCAATAACATCGTTTTCATTTTATAACAAACCCCGCTTTCGCATGAGTCGGCGCCATCAATTCCCGATAACGCTTGAGGATCATCTGCGGACGGTTCCCCGCCTCCAAGGAAACCCAGGCCCCGTCCCGAAGCCCAGCCACCCGGCAGCTGATGAACGAGTGCCGAAGCGCGTGGTGTTTCCACTTGAACAGATCGTCGCCGAGGATCTCCTTTACCGGGGCTGCAGTCAAGGGGGCCGCATTGATGTTCTTCCCCCGCCGTGACCCGGTCACGTGGCCCCACGCTAACAAGTCCGCGCAGAGCACCCCCCTACTCTTCTGAAAGCGGAGAAGTGGACAAGGTCCGGGCCGCCATGAGCTTCGGCCAGTTCCCATGTCCGCAGTAACGGTCTCTTCACCCCAAAGAACCGGACCCCGAAACGGCCTGCAGGACACCGAAAACCGGCCAGCATCCTCCGCATCCTTCTCGTGACAAGCCGCTTGCCCCGGTGACACGAAGAATCCAAAGTATTCCCGCAACCACACAACGATTCTCACATCGAAAATCTGAGGAGGCATCGTGAACTGGGGAGGCATCCTTCGACGTTTTGGTTCCATGCGGGCTGTGCGTCAGGATAGGGCTGAAAGGACTGAGTTGACGTTTGTTGCCTCAGGTAGCGGCGATTCTGAGGACGTCTGCAGGCGCCATTAGATTGCATGTTCAGCCTGTGAATAACTTTGTCTTGTTTCTTCAGGAGACCAGGCAGAGCATGCACCCGTAGTCCAAAACCCGTAGAACCCGGAAGTAATCCGATAAGCCCGTAGGATACGTATGAATAGGCATTATGGCAGTCGTTCCACCTTTGGTGGATTTTCTCTCGCTGCATTGCTGTGCGCAGCCAGCACCTCAACCCTCCTGGCAGATGTTCCAACGATGAGTGCACATATCGTCGGGGCTGAGGGAGGCAAGGTTATCTTCACGCCCACCCTGAATGATTTCCATAAACGCTCCCGTGGTTTACGAGAACCTGTGGGGGGCGAATGCTACTACCTGGACGATCGAGGAACTCAAGTATGACATAGATCCCATCGTCTATAACAACATTCTGTTGCAGAACAACTCACTCGTCGACCAATCCTATGTGGTCACGGTGACCCTCCCCACGTCGTGGCCTTCGCCAAACAGCATTCGAGGAAGCATTGACACATCCATCATCGGGAGCAACACCACGATCTCGGCACCCCCCTTGGGGGCCATCTACTCCGCCTTGATCGATGGGGTCACCGTGAAGACTCTGCAAGATGCCCCGTTCGCACTGGGGACCACGCAATCGGCAACCAGCGCGTTTGTGGACTTTGGCTACGATCTCAATAACATTGCCGTCGGTTCATCGATTGGGATCCGACTGGAGTTTACGTTGTCGCCTGGTGATACCGCCGCCATCTTGAGCGACTTCGAGGTGGTTGACGTGATTCCCGAGCCCGGAACGCTCTCCTTGCTGTTGCTGGGTGTTGGCGCACTGGTGTGGCGACGCCGCAGCTAGACTTCTGACCAACCCATACCAAACCAAACAGACCCGCCGGTTGAATGCTGGCGGGTTTTTGTTTTC
>JALOTU010000052.1 GCA_025457725.1 Verrucomicrobiota bacterium | reverse complement strand
CACCTCCGCAATGTCCATCAGCGTCCGGATCATGGTCAGCACCCGGTCGGATTCCTCGATGCAATCGGCCAGGGCGTCACGGGCGACCGGATCCACGGCCGTTTGCAGCCCCGTTTCGGCGGTCATCCGCAGCCGGGTCAGCGGAGTTCGGAGATCGTGAGCCACGTTGTCCAGCGATTCGCGCATCGTCTTGATCAGTGCCTGATTGCGTTCGAGCATGCGGTTGAACTCGCGGGCCAGGTTGGTCAGTTCGGCCCGGGACTCCCGCACGGACACCCGCTCGGACAGGTTGCCGGTGTCGATGATCCGGCGCGCCGCCGCAGCCATCTGACGCACCGGCCGGGTGGCGCGCCAGCCGACGAACACCCCGACCCCCAGGCCCAGCACCAGGGTGGTCAGCAGGATGTGCATGAACTCGCGGCGAAACGGTTCCAGAAACAACTGACTGTTGCTGGTGTTCAGCCCCACATACAGGACCGTGCCATCGGCCATCCTCAGTGATCCGATGGTGAATTCGCTTTCTTCGTCGTGCGGAATCTGGATCCAGACAACCTTCTCGGGATCGCCCCCTGCCAGCAGCTGCGAGGCATCGAAAAGGAGCCAATCCTCCGGGACATTCGCAAACAGGACACTTCCCATCGAACCCGTCAGCCGGACAAACCACTTCCGTTGCCGGGCGGATTCCGGGGCGTTGCGGAAGCGATCTTCCAGCGCCGCCAGCCCGCCCCCCTCATAAATGGCCTCCACCTGGCGCAACCGCGCCTCGACAATCTCGTGGTCCTTTCGCTCCAGGGCGGAAGACAGGAGGAAATAGAGCAGCCCGAACAGGATGGCCGCGCTGACGGTGAACAACGAGGCGTAGACCAGGCTCAGCCGGAAAGCCAGGCTCTGGCCAAAGCGCTTAACCGGGTTTGAGGACATAGCCGACGCCACGCAGGGTCTGAATCAGTTTCACCGGATGATCCTTGTCCACCTTGGCCCGCAACCGGTGGACCAGCACATCCACCACGTTGGTTTGGGGATCGAAACTGTAGTCCCAGACATGCTCCAGAATCATGGTCTTGGTGGCGACGCGCCCCGGATGGCGCATCAACAGCTCCAACAACGCAAACTCGCGGGCCTGCAGGGAAATCTCCTCCTCGCCGCGGCGCACCTGGCGCGTCAGCAAATCCATGGTGAGATCGCCGGCCACCAGCCGCACCGGCTCGGCCGTTTGATTGGCGCGGCGGATCAGGGCTTGAACCCGGGCGAGCAGCTCGGAGAATGCGAACGGCTTGGTCAGATAATCATCACCCCCCGATTGCAGCCCGATCACACGGTCATTGACACTGGCTTTGGCGCTGAGGATCAGCACCGGCGTCAGCACCTTTTCCTGTCGCAGCCGCCGGAGCAGTGAAAGTCCGTCGAGCTTCGGCAGCATCAGATCCAGCACCGCCGCGTCGTAATCCACCGTCCGGGCCAGGCTCAATCCCTCCTCACCCTCGGCGGCGCGATCCACGGCAAAGCCGTTCTGCTTCAGCCCGTTCACAATGAACGAGGCAATCTTGTTATCGTCCTCAACCACCAGAATGCGCATGGGCAGATGCGCCCAGATTAGACGCCTCCGCCCGGTTTGGGAACTCAGAAAGGAACCCCTCCCCTGCCCGCCCCAGGAAACGACGGACAGCGGAGGGTTTGCGGTTCTTCAAGGACTGTTCCGAATCGATGGTGGAGTGCCCGTTCCGGAGGGTGCCGTGCACCGCACCGGGCAGGTGGTTTCCTTTTCCACCTGGAAGATGCAGGGCACCTGCTTCTTCACCGGCCGGATTTCCTCCTGGTGGGGTTTGCCCGTCAAGGGCCCCTCCAGGCCTTCCACGACCAGGTGGCTGCCGCGGCGGACCAGGTGCCATGCGGGTGACTCTGAGGAGGCTCGCTTTCTCAATGCAGTTCTCATGCTCGGATACCTTTCTAGGTGGTGTTGCTTTCCGAGTATTAGTGCACCCCGGTCTGACCGAAACATGGCTGGGGGATTACAAGCGCGTAATGAACCCGGCTCGGAGGTGCTTGGGCAAAAGTCGGCGGAAGAAAAGACTCCTGGCGTGGCCCGGGGGTGAGAGTCACGCTCAGGCCAGCCAGGAGCGCGGTACCATCTCCGTTGACCGCGACCGGTCGTGGACACCGCAAAACTCGTGCGAAACCGGGGTCGATCCGCGAGTCTCAACTGACCCAATCAATACCGCCCACCTTACCCGGGCATTGCTTCGGAATTACAGAACTGCAATGTCGGGACCCGGCGGAAAACCTTGTTTTGTCGTTCTTGTGGCGGAAAGTGGAGGCGACTAAAGTTCAAGCGATGACCAACATGTCCCTGTTCGCCCTGCTGCTGGCGACGACCACGGCCGGCATGACAGCTTCAGCTCATGAACCCGTGCTGCGAGCACGCACGCCCATTCAGTTTCCGGACCTCCCCGAGTACCTGACCCTGAAGTGCGACTTCCACACACACACGGTATTCTCGGACGGGCTGGTCTGGCCCACGGTGCGATCCGAAGAAGCCTGGCGTGAAGGATTGGATGCCATCGCCATCACCGACCACATCGAACACCAACCGCACAAGGCCGATGTCACCACGAATCGCAATCGCTCCTATGAAATCGCCAGCGGGCTGGGCTCCGAGCTGGACCTGATTGTCATCCACGGTTCGGAAATCACGCGCCAGATGCCTCCGGGCCATCTCAATGCCATTTTCATCACCAACTCAGAGGCGTTGTCCGTGCCCGAGTGGAAGGACGCGGTCGCAGCCGCGCATGTGCAAGGGGCATTTATCTTCTGGAACCACCCAAACTATCCCGGCGGCAGGGGCGAGATCTGGTATCCGGAACACACGGAACTGGTGGAGCGGGGATTGTTGCGGGGAATCGAAGTGGTCAATGGCCGCACCTATTATCCGCAGGCTCACCGATGGGCGATCGAGAAGCACCTGACATTGATGAGCAATTCCGACATCCACAATGCGCTCAACCTCGATTATCATGTGCATGACGGCGATCATCGCCCGGTGACGCTCGTCTTCGCCAGGGCCCGCACGGCGGAGGCCATTCACGAGGCGCTGTTGGATCGGCGAACGGCCGTCTATTCCGGAGACCGCCTGATCGGCGATCAAACATTTCTGGCGCCGCTTTTCGCTCGCTCAATTCACATCGTCAACCCACCGGTGCAGATCGAGGGACAGGAACCGCATTACGTGCAGGTGCATAATGAATCCGATCTCGATTACCTGCTCGAGCGGACCGAGGAGCTTGCCACACTACAGATCCCGGCAAAGATGACGCTGCCGGCGCACAAGACGGTGTTGCTGGAAATCAAAGGCCGAACGGGTCAAAGCGCCGGCGAGCAGATTCTGTCGCTGCCCTACCGTGTGACCAATCTCCTCGTGGGGCCGGACGAACCACTGCAAACCCGCCTCCCGCTGAAGGTGCAATTTAGATCTCGGTAGTCCCCTCGAACACGAAATCGGCCGGACCCCTGAGCCGCACGTTGCCGAACTGCGCACCGTTCCGCCGGAACAAGACTTCCAGCTGATCGCCGCCCTGCACGCGCACGGAGACAGGTGAAGGGAAATCGTTCAGTTGCGCGCTGATCAGCGCGGCGGCCGTCACCCCGGTTCCACAGGCCAGCGTTTCGCCTTCAACCCCGCGTTCGTAGGTGCGCACACGAATGGACCCCGGCCCGGTCACCTGCGCAAAGTTGACGTTGGTGCCGCGCGGCGCGAAGTGGGCGTGCTGCCGGATTTCCCGGCCCATCGTGGACACCATGGCCTGGTCGGCATCGGCCACAAACAAAACGGCATGGGGCACCCCGGTGTTGAGGCAATGCACGGTTTCCACTCCCGAACTCAGTTGCAGGTTCTCATTCAGCCGCAGCTCCCCCGGCGGCGTCAGGTCCACCGTCACCAGGGAACCGTCCAACTGTGCGCCGACCACACCGGCCACGGTTTCAAAGGTGAACCGGCCGGGGCCGCCCGTGAGGCGCTGGACGTAGCGGGCAAAGCAGCGCGCGCCGTTGCCGCACATCTCCGCCGCGCTGCCGTCACTGTTGAAGAACTGCCAGGCCCAGTCGGCCCGGCCCGAGGTGCACGGCACCAGCCCAATGATCCCATCCGCCCCCACGCCGGCGTGACGATCACAAAGACGCTCCACCAGCGCAGGCGTGAGCTCCACGCGCGCATCGCGGTTGTCGAACAACACGAAATCGTTTCCCGCCCCGTTCATCTTGGTGAATGCCAACTGCATGCGCAGACACTACCGCGAGTAACGCCAGCTTCAAGGGAGAAAGGGGGTCGCCGCGGATCCGGCCGGCTGCCGAAAACTGGCCCCACCCCCCGGACCGTATTTGTCTGACCCGGCCTGCCAGTCTGCCCGCATGAAAAACAACCCTGCGGACACCAACGGGCGCGACGAGCGCCGGATCGAACGGGAAACCCTCTGGCAGACGCTGGCCGGCTGCGGCCTGGTCTGGGCTGGCCTGCTGGTGCTCTGGTGGGTGCTTTGAAGCCCTTCCGACGGGCGATTGCAGCTTTACAGACTGCGGCCGGATTCGCAAACTCCGCCGCGTGTTCGACGTTTCAACTGCCAGAACCGCGCACGGCAGGCTTTCCCAGATTTCGGAAGAGCCACGGGTGTCGGCTGATGACTATGCCACCGCCCTGGAGCGGTCACAGAACTACTTGCTGAGCATTCAAAAGCCGGAGGGCTACTGGATCGGCGAATTGATCGTGGACGTGACGCTCGTGGCGGACATGGTGGCTTATCACCACTGGAACGGCGACGTGGACAAGCTCTGGGAGCGGAAGGCCATCCACCATATCTTCTCCAAACAGCTGGAGGACGGCGGCTGGAACATCTATCCGCACGGTCCGCCGGAGGTCAACGCCACCATCAAGGCGTATCTGGCCCTCAAACTGGCGGGCGTGCCCGTCACCGACCCCCGCATGCTCAAGGCCCGGGAAGTGGCGCTCAGCCTTGGCGGTGTGCCGCGCATGAACACCTTTTCCAAGCTGTACCTGGCGTTGCTCGGCCTGTTTCCCTGGGAACACGTCCCCACCATCCCCTGCGAGGTCCTGCTTATCGGCAAGTGGTTTCATGTGAACTTCTGGGAGATGAGCAACTGGAGCCGCGCCATGATGGTCCCCTTGGGGATCATCAATCATTTCAAGCCCACCCGGCCGCCGCGCAACAACGTGAACCTCGACGAAATGTATCCCGAAGGGGTGCATGAACGTGATCTGGCGCTGGCGCCCGACCCGGAGGCCTTCACCTGGCGCAATTTCTTCCTCTGGCTCGACCGCCTGCACAAGCTGGCGGAGTGGTTTGCGAAAAACGGCATCCACCCGTTCCGCAAGCGCGCGCTCAAACGGGCGGAGGCCTGGATGCTGGAACGGTTCGAGGGGTCCGAAGGCCTGGCGGCCATCTTCCCCGCCATCCTGAATTCCATCATCGCGCTCCGCTGCCTGGGCTACACCGACGACCACCCGGTCCTGCAACGGGAGTGGAAGCATCTCAAAAGCCTGCAGCACGAAACCAAGGACAGCGTCCGCATCGAACCGTGCTTCTCGCCGGTCTGGGACACGGCCATCGTGATGATGTGCCTGCGCGAATCCGGCGTGCCGGAGGATCATCCCGCCCTGGTCCGGGCGGCGGAATGGACCATGGCCAAGGAAATCCGCTTCCGCGGCGACTGGATCCACAAGAACCCGGTGGACGTCGAACCCAGCGGCTGGGTGTTTGAGTTCGACAACAAATGGAATCCGGACGTCGACGACACAGCCATGGTCCTGCTGGGACTGCGCCAGATCGCCATCCCCGATCGCCGGAAGCGGGACGAGTGCATTCACCGCGCCACCAACTGGCTGCTGGCCTTCCAGTGCAAGGACGGTGGCTGGGCGGCGTTCGACAAGGATTGCACGAAGAACATCCTCGAGAAGGTCCCGTTCGCCGACCACAACGCGATGCTGGATCCCGAGTGCGCCGACATCACCGCCCGGATCCTCGAGTTGCTCGGCAAGCAGGGGTTCGGGCTGGATCATCCGCAGGTCCGGCGCGGGCTGGATTACGTCCGCAAACAGCAGGAGCCGGACGGGTCCTGGTACGGCCGCTGGGGTGTGAACTACATCTACGGCACCTGGCAGGTGTTGCGCGGGGTCCGGGCATTGAACGCGGACATGAATCAGCCGTGGCTCGTGCGGGGTCGCCGCTGGCTGGAAAGCGTCCAGCACGAGGACGGCGGCTGGGGCGAACGTTGCAACACCTACGACGATCCGGTGTTCAAGGGGCAGGGCCCAAGCACCGCTTCGCAGACCAGCTGGGCGCTGATGGGATTGCTGGCCTTCGATGACCCCCATCATCCCAGCGTGCAACGCGGCATCGATTACCTCGTCCGCACCCAGAACCCGGATGGGTCCTGGACCGAGGACGAAATCACCGGCACGGGCTTTCCCAAGGTCTTCTATCTCAAATACGACATGTACCGAAACGCCTGGCCCCTCCTCGCCCTGGCCACTTACAAGCAGGCGCTGGAACGGGCGGCAAGCACCGGCGTGGACGGCAAGTCAAGACACCTGAAGGCTGATGCGGTGGGTTCCGCCGTGGCTTGATCGCCACCCCCCAGGGGATCGGGATCGGTGACCGCGCGTTTCAGGGTGGGACTCGTTGCGCTGCGACGAGTAGCGCCGCGTCCAGCGGTGCAACGAACCGCTGCCAAGCCCAAATTCCGCCCCCTGAACGCGGTCGGGGTCGTCGCAGCGCAACGACCACCACCTGCCAAAAACTGAGATGCGTCCGTGCCCTGCGCAGCCCGATCCACTGAATTGACGCCAGCCCCGCAGCGCACCATTCTCAACACCGCCGATGTTAGAGCAAATCGTCCAGATTGTTTCCAACGAGCGCAGCACCGATTCCTATTATCGATTGGTGGTGCGCGCCCCGCAGATCGCCCCGCGGATCCAGCCCGGACAGTTCGCGCACGTGCGCATTCTGCCCATGAAGGATGCGCTGCTGCGGCGGCCCTTCAGCATTTTCCAGGTGGAAGGCGACACCTTTTCCATCCTCTACAAGACCGTTGGCAAGGGCACCGTAGCGCTCGCCCGCATGCAGTCCGGGGAGGAACTCAGCGTGATCGCGCCGCTGGGACACGGCTTCACCGTGCCGCAACCGGGCGCCGAAACACCGCTGCTGGTGGCCGGGGGTTACGGCATGGCCGCGATGTACCTGCTCGCCCGTCGATCCCCGCAGAAAGGCATCGTGTTCGTGGGCGGCCGGCGCCGGGTGGACATCCTGTGCGAACGGGAATTCCAGGATCTCGGCTGGGAAGTGCGCGTCACCACGGAGGACGGCAGTCACGGGGAAAAGGGCTTGGTCACGCAACCACTGCTGGCTGAACTCAAGTCCGCCCAGCGCGGACGAAAATTGTTTGCCTGCGGCCCCACCCCAATGCTCCAGGCCGTCGGGAAGATCGCAGGCGAACACGATGTTCCGGCCGAATTGTCGATGGATGAACACATGTGCTGCGGGGTCGGCGTCTGCCTGACGTGCGTCATTCGCGTCAGATCGGGCGACACCTGGGAATACCGGCGCACCTGCACGGAGGGACCGGTGTTCGACGCGCGTGACGTGGTCTGGGAGGAGGCACGATGAGAGCCGAAACGCAAAGTCCGGAGTCCAGAGCTGTGGAAGAGGGTCTCGAACCCGATCTGTCCGTTTCCATCGGGAAGCTCACCCTGCAAAACCCGGTCACCGTGGCTTCAGGCACCTTCGGCTACGGCGTTGAGTACGCACAACTGTTGGATCTCAACCAACTGGGCGCCGTGGTGGTGAAGGGGATCCGACTGAATCCCGTTCCGGGCAATCCGACCCCCCGCACGGCCGAGGTGACCAGCGGCATGCTCAACGCCATCGGACTGCAGGGCCCCGGAGTGGACGGGTTCATCCAGAAATACTGGCCCTTTCTCAGCACCTTGAAGGTCCCGGTGATCATCAACATCTGGGGCACGACGGTGGAGGAATACGCGGAGGTCGTCCGCCGGTTCGATGCCCTCGGGGGCGTGGGAGCGCTGGAATTGAATGTCTCCTGCCCCAACATCAAGGAGGGCGGCGCGCAATTTGGCACCGACTGCAACCTCCTCGGCCAGGTGGTCGCCGCCTGTCGCCGCGCCACCACGCTGCCGCTCATCACGAAGATGAGTCCGAACGTCGTGAACATCGCCCCCTATGCCAAAGCGGCCGAGGACGCCGGCAGCGACGCCCTCGCGGTGACCAACAGCTACCCGGCCATGGCCATTGACATCGAAACGCGCCGGCCCAAGCTGGCCAATATCACCGGCGGCCTCACCGGACCCTGCATCAAACCCATCGCCATCAAACTGGTGTGGGAGGCAGCCAGGGCGGTGAAGATCCCCATCATCGGCATGGGCGGCATTCAGAACGCGGAGGACGCCATCGAGTTCTTCATGGCCGGTGCCAGCGCCGTGGCCGTCGGAACCGCAAACTTCTACGAACCGCAAACCCCGCTGCAGGTGATCGCCGGCATCCGCGAATTCATGAAGCGAAAGGGCCTCCGGAACCTGAGCCAAATTGTCGGCAGCGTGCAGCTCACCCGGTGATGCAGCCCGGAACGTGGACTTATCCGGAACAACTTGGACGGAGTTTTCTTAACCACGGATGAACACCGATCCACACGGATAAAATGTCTTTGCACGGGCCTGGGATGGAGGGAGGAACCAAACGGTCTGTCAACCAGGGGAGACGGGAACGTATCCGTTGCTTGCAGTATCCGTGTGAATCCGTGTCCATCCGTGGTTGCTATTGAATCGTTGGCTTATCCGCGCCCTGAGACAAACCGGGGGGCGCCCGCGCAACTGCCTTGGTCACAGCGTCGCTTGACGCGTCCCTGATCCGGTGAATTGTGTCGTGAAAGCTGTTTCTGTGAATGAAGACCTTTTCAAAGCGGACGATGCTGCTGCGCCAGTCCGGGGCTGGATCTACTACGACGCGACCTGCGGCGCATGTGTCTGGAGCCAAAACCGCGTGGGTCGCCTCCTGGCCTCGCGCGGCTGGGAATGGGTGCCGCTCCAGACACCGGGCTCGGCAAAACAATTGGGCTGCACCGAGGCGGAGTTGCTGCAGGAGATGAGACTGAGGCGCGCCGACGGCTCCGTGCATCGCGGTCTGGATGCCTGGATCGTCCTGTTCCGATCTGTCCGCTGGATGCGTCCGCTCGGTTTTATCCTGGC
>JALOTU010000051.1 GCA_025457725.1 Verrucomicrobiota bacterium | reverse complement strand
CTGCCATTAACTAACTCCGTGACGGCCAAACCGGTGAATTGAGGCGGATACCATCGAAGCACCGGAAACCCCGCGGGAATGGCTGAATCCAGCCAGAACTCCAGGGTGAGCCCGGGACCCGCCGCCACGTTCAACTCCGGTTCGGAAGGCACATAGACAGGCGGCCCACCAAAACGTTGCAGCACCGAACCTACCTTGCCGTTGGTATAGGACAACGTCGAGGGACCCGACCTGGGATCGGGCTGCCAACGATCGTTGACCCCGGCACTGTCCCACGTGTTGCTCTCGCCCCGCCACCAGGCGACCAGTCCCGCCGGAGCAGGATAGCACGAACCCAGGGCCAACACGTCGAGAGAAGCCGCCGCGCTCGGCGTGGACTCCGAGGCATTACTCACGAGCACAACATACTCGCCCGCGTCTGACATCTGAATGTTCTTCAACTCCAGGAAGGCGTTCGTTGCGCCGGGAACCGCGTTTCCGTCGTGATACCACTGGAATGAGAGCGGCGGTGTTCCGACCGCCTGGCAGGAGAAGATCGCGGTCTGACCGTTGAAGAGGATCAGGTCGGTGGGTTGCGTTGAGATCAGCAACGGACAAGTGGAACACACCTCCGGCAATGTGAAGTCCAGCCTCGACGCAAACGTCCCGGGCGATCCGGTGAACAGACCGGGCGTCGTCAGTTCGGTCGCCTCCCGGGAGGCGATTCGGAATTGGCCACCGCTGGAGCTGCCCGCCGCCAGCAGAAAAGCCACGGAGCCACCGCCGCTGTGACTTTGAACCCATGTGGTGAGATCCAAACCCTCGAAGACCACTTCCTCACCCTCGGCAACACCGGAGACCACGAGTTCCCCCAGAAAGGCGGTCTGCGAAGGGTTGATGCTCTGGGTCAGATAGTCGCCGTCCGACGTCATCAGACCGGGCAGCGAACCAAACGTGCTCAGCCCGCTCTCCTCCCAGTCCTCCGCGGTGTAGATCCCTTCGTCAGCCACGGCGCCCTGGCTGACGCCATAAAGATGGACAACACGGGTAAAGGAATCCGCTCGATAACTGGTGAGACGAAGCCTGACGTTGGCCAATTCCGCCGGGGTGTAATCCCGCAGATCGAATCTCAGGCCAATGATCTCGTTTCTGTCCCCGTTGCTGGAGATCCGCGTGTTCATGGCCGCAGTATCGTGAGCGCTGTTGCTCTGCTCGCGCATCTCCACATCGGCCACGGCGGCCACCGTAACGCCGACCGGACCGGCGAACACGCCGGCGCCCCCGCCGAGCAGCGCGCCGGCGATGAGGATCCACGGATTGATGCCACCGGAACGATTGTGCGTCATGCGTTTCATGTCAGGCCTTTCCGTGTTTTCAGATGACTCTCTGACCGCTCAAGCCCGGTTTCCGATTTCTCCTGTTCTTCACATTACGCTCACGGCTCAGGGCACGTGCACACCAGCATTGGGACAATGGCGCTAATAACACAAAGTAGACAGAGTACGCAAGATCGAAAACCGGCTGCAAGATGGGCACCTCAGCTTTTTTGAATGCTTTCTTGCCCCGCCCCATCCGACGGGGAGGGCATTCGCCGGAAGCCTCTCGCGCGCGTTGAGCCCCGGAACGGAGCGCGAATATTCCTGTCCGCAAGTTGGTCGCGACAGATTCGCGCGGACAAGAATGTCCGCGCTCCGATGCCCGGTTCATGGTGGGTTGTCCACGATTCCAAAATCGCGACTCCCGACCTTGAACCTATGACCCGCCCCTACCTGGAGTTTCGTGGAAAGGGGTGCGGACGCTGCGCCCTGAGAATGGGCCGCGGGCTGTGATCGGAGGAGGCGCCGGTTGGACTAATCGCCGCCGTCGGCAGGCTTCCCGGCAGCAGCCTTTGCCTTGGCTTCCGCCGCGGCTTTGGCCTTGGCCTGGGCGGCGGCGCGGCGTTCCTCAATGGGGCCGGCCTCGGACGGGCGGATGCGCATGTGATGATCGTGCGACCGGGCCAGCTGTTCCTTGTTGACCAGCAAACCCCCAAACCGGTCGGCATTCGAGAGCTCGAAGTCCTGGTCCATCATGATCGCCTCAAAGGGGCAGACCTCGGCGCAGATGCCGCAGCTCATGCACACCGAGAGGTCGATGTCGAAAATGGCCGGATACAGCTGCGGCTTGCCCAGGTAATCCGGTTTCTTGTCCTTGCTCTTGACGATGTAGATGCACTTGGGCGGACATTCCTTCTCGCAAATCTGGCACGAGACACAACGCAACCCCTTCTCCCAGTCATCGCCGTCATAGACGAGGAAGGGAAAATTGCGCACGGCCTCGCTGAGCACCTGCCGCTCCTCGGGATACTGAATGGTGGGGAGCCGGTCCTTGGACACATAGCTGCCGGCGAAGTTCTTCGCCGTCACCGCCATTCCCTTGATGATCGCTTCACCTAGCATGAGATAACGGGTTCACCGATCCACCTCTCCCAGCACGATGTCAATGCTGCCCAGAATGATCACGGAGTCCGCCACACTGTGGCCCACGCACATGTCCTCCAGAATGGTCAGATTGATGAGGCTGGGCGGACGCACATGATAACGGAAGGGGTTGGTCGATCCGTCGCTGATCAGGTAGAAGCCCAGTTCCCCCTTGGGGGCTTCGATCCGTCCGTAACACTCGCCCACCGGCGGCTTGAATCCGCGCAGCTTGCTCTTGGGGTCAATGATGGGCCCCTCGGGAATATCCCGCAACGCCTGTTGCAGGATCCTGATGGATTCCCGCGATTCCAGGACGCGCATCATGTAGCGGTCGTAGGTGTCCCCATGATCCCCCAGGGGCACGCGGAACTCAAACCGGTCGTAGATGCCGTACCGGTCCACCTTGCGCACATCGTAATTCACCCCGGACGCCCGCAGGATGGGGCCGGTGAGACTGGCGCCGGTGGCCTGCTCCGCTGAAACCTTCCCCACCCCCTGGGTCCGCGCCATGATGATTTCATTTTCGTTGAGGAGCGTTTCGAACTCGTCCAGAAAGGCCGGGTAGGCGTCCACCACCCGCGCGGCCTGTTGCAGCCAGCCGCGGGGCGCGTCACAGCGGCAACCGCCAAACCGCATGAAGTTGCACATCATCCGCGCGCCGCTGATGGCTTCAAACAAATCGATGATCTTCTCGCGCTCGCGGAACGCATACATCAGCGGCGTGCCCATGGCGCCCATGTCCTGCAGGAGAAAGCCGCACAGGCTGGCGTGGTTCTGGAGCCGGGTCAGTTCCGCCAGGATCACCCGCAGGTATTCCGCCCGTTCCGGCACCGCCAGCCCCGCCAACCGCTCCACCGTCAGGGCGTACGCCCAGTTGTTGGTCATCGAACAGAAATAATCCAGCCGGTCCGTGTAGGGCATGCTGGCCAGGTAGGAAGTCCCCTCGGCAATCTTCTCGTGATTGCGGTGCAGATAGCCAAACACCGGCTTGAGCTTCACCACCACCTCACCGTCCAGCACCACGTCCATGCGGAAGACGCCGTGGGTCGACGGATGTTGCGGCCCCATCGAGACCTCCAGCAGATCGCTGCCAATGCCCCCGTCTTCCCGCGCGCGGGGGGTGACGGCAAAAACGGGCGTGCCGGAAGCCTGCGGCGGAGTGATCGAGGGCTCGGCACCCTGGGGCGAAGCGGGATGATCCAGGACGGCGCTCATGGCTTTGCCTCCGGCGCGTAATGCCGCCTGGCCTTCTCCACCACGTCGTCATGCGGCGTGGGCTCATACTCGTAATCATCCGGCTCCACGTAATCTTTCCGCATGGGGTAATCCGTGAATTCGTCCCACATCAGGATGCGCCGCAGGTCCGGATGCCCCGTGAATTGAATGCCGTAAAGATCGTAGGCCTCGCGTTCCTGAAACTCCGCACCGCGCCAGACCGGGGTGAGCGACGGGACGCTGATCCGGTCGAGCCGGTCTTCGGTTCGCAGGCGGAGGATCACGGGTCCGTGCTTCAAGGCCATGGAATAAACATGATAGACCGCCTCCAGATAACCCGACCGCAGACTCTCAATGGTCTCCTCCACGTCCACATCCTGCCCATCCTTCTCCACCCGCTTCTTGATCTTGGTCTTGATCACCGCATCCGGCCAGTCCACCCCCGCCATGTTGCTGACGTAATCCAGGCGGAGCTTCGGGTCGTCCCGGAGAAACCGGGCGACATCCACCGCGTGGGCCGGGTCCAAGAGCAGTGAATGCTGCGCGCACGGGCTGTCGTTGGTGAGCACTTTGAGCTTCGCGCCGGGAATCGCCGCTTCCACCCGAGCCTTGATTTGTTCCAGAGTCTCCATGCGAACCTTCAACGGACCATCTTCGCCGGCTGCCAGACCTTCGGATTGCTCGGCGGAACCAGGTCGTGCTCGCCATAGGCCGGCACGGGGAACTCGCTGGGCGCGTCGGCACGCAGATGGCGGGGACGGTTGGGGCCGGTAAGCTGCTGTTCAGCGATTTTCTGCTGAAGCGTCACAAAGGCATGCAGGAGCGCCTCGGGCCGCGGCGGGCATCCGGGAATATGCACGTCCACCGGCAGATAACGGTCAATGCCCTTGAGCACGTTGTATCCCTGCTTGAACGGGCCGCCGCTGATGGCGCACGCGCCCATGGCGATGACGTATTTCGGCTCCGGCATCTGGTTGTAGAGCCGCACCACCTGGGGGGCCATCTTCTTGGTGACCGTGCCGGCCACGATCATGAGGTCGGCCTGCCGCGGCGAGGGCCGGAACACCTCGGCGCCAAAGCGCGCCAGATCCCAGCGGGCCATCGACGCGGCGATCATCTCGATGGCGCAACAGGCCAGCCCGAAACTGAGCGGCCAGACGGAATTCTTGCGGCCCCAGTTGTAAATCTCGCCCAGGGTGGTGGCGAAAACGCCCTGCTTCTGCAGTTCGCTCTTAAGTCCTTCGTCCATAGGAAATGGCGTGGGGCACAGCCGGCGGCCCGCCGTCGCGCCTCACTCCGCGGCTCCTTTGCTCGGTTGGGGTTTCATCTCCATCGCAACACACCCTTCTGCCACGCCCAGACCAATCCCTCCACCAACAGCAGGAGAAACAGCATCATCGCCAGAAACGCACCCACGGACAGCGAGGTGAAGGAAACCGCGAAGGGCAGCAGAAACACGGTCTCCACGTCGAAGATGAGGAAGATGATCGCATAAAGATAATACTGAACGTGGAACTGCACCCAGGCGTCCCCCTTGGATTCCAGGCCGCATTCGTAGGTCGCGTTCTTGATCGGACCGGGTTTGGCCGGCGAAAAATACCGCGCCCAGAGCGCCGCCAGACCCAACGGAATCAGCGCAAACCCCAAGGCGCCGGCGATGAGGAAGACCAGCACCAGATACGGACTGTTCAGGGCTTCCACCATCAGTTGGATTGGGATGGCTGGCGCTTGAGTCCCACCGAATGCGCGATGTCGTCGAACTCCTCGCGGCTGACCTGCTCGAGCTGCTTGCCCCGCTCGCGCAGCTTCTCGTTGATCTTGATGGCCTTCTCGGTCATGTGCTCATGGGTCTCCTGGGTGCCGCCCGCCAGCACAAAGTTCTCGCCGGTGGTCACGCGCTTGTGCCCATCGGAATCGAGCCCAATTCCCACCATGACGGCTGTCGGGCCGCTTCGCCTGTTCGGTTTCGACATAAAATGAACCTAAAGACCCGCTTGCAACAGGTCAAGACAGGGCCGCTCCGCATTTCCACCACAAATCCAGCCAGAGACGGCGAGTGCCTCAGCCGGGACCATTCAGACGGAGTTTTTCTTAACCACGGATGCACACCGATCAACACGGATAAAATGTCTTTGCACGGGGCTGAGATTGGGGGAACCAGACAGTTCGCCAACCAGGGGAGATGGAAACGCATCCGTTGCTTGCCGTATCCGTGGTTGCTATTGAAGCGTTCCGGCTCAGCCTCAAGGGTGGGAAGCCGCTTTGGCCGGACGCATGACGAACCAACCGCCCAGGGGCTGCATGGGATAATGCCACTCGTTGGTGGATGCGATGCGGGCAATGCGCTCCTTGAACCGCGGCGCAGCCGGGTATTCGAGCCACAGCTCAGCGCCGTTCACTTTCCACTCGATGGGTTCCACCACCGGCTTGTATTTGATGGATTGCTCCCATCCCGGCTTTACTTCGATGGAGCGCGGTCGTGTCGTCGAGTCGTCCTCGGCGGAACCATGGAACTCCCCGGTGTGGTCCCGCTTGAGGATGATGCGCCACTCCATCTCGGGCCGGTTCAGGTTCTGCGTCCAAAAGTCCCTGATTTCGTCGTATTTCCCCTGGTCGAACGCCCGGGTCACCATGTTGGTTTCCGGATGCGCGGCACCGCGCTTGATGATGATTTCCTGGCGGGTGCCGAACTGGGCGCGAGCCAGAACGTCAGCGGTCGCATCCACGTCGATAGTCCAAGTTCCGATGAGGGCGCTGTCAAAAAGGTTGGACTCAGACGGCGATTGAACCAAAGCCGTCGAAGGCGGGGAGGGTTCCGGACTCTGAGCCTGTATCGGCTCGGCCATGCCGAGTGCCGCGCTGCCAGCCGAAATGAGAAAAGCACGCGCGACAAGGTATTTCATCAGGGACGGGTATCCGGTCGGTCCGATCTGGTCAAGACCAATGGAGGAAGGTGGATCAAGACCCCAAATCCCCAAATTCAAAAGCCAGATTCAACTTGCGCCCGGGGCGGCGATTGCTGATGATCACTGCCGCCTGGGTCCGCTTGAGCGGTTCCCGTGAGAGGCTGAGAAACAACAGTTAACCGGGTAACCTAACCTTCAACCTCCGTTGCCACCGCAACGCCGGCCTGTTAGGCAATGGAGCTTCGGAATCCTCCGCGCTCCCTCCCCGATCAGTCGTCAAACGACTGAACATCCGAGAGAAAGAGAACACACAAGACCATGTTGACCATGGAAGAAGCCCTCAAGCTGAGCGACAAAAGCTTTGAGGCAAACCAAATCGTCGTCGGAACCGTGATCGAAGTCCGCCCCAAAGAGGTGCTGGTGGACATTGGCTACAAAAGTGAGGGCGTCATCCCCGCCTCCGAATTCAACGACATCAAGGAAGTCCAGGTGGGCGACAAGATCGACGTCCTGATCGAGCGCCTGGAAGATCACGAGGGCATGGTGGTCCTGTCCCACGAGAAGGCCGAGTTCAAGAAGAACTGGGAACGCATCCTCACCATCTGCAACGAGGGCGGCACCATCACCGGCAAGATCAAGGCCGCGGTCAAGGGCGGCTGCATCGTCAACATCGGCGTCGAAGCCTTTCTCCCCGCATCCCAGGTGGACGTCACCGTCCCCAGAAACCTCCAGGGACTCGTCGGCCAGACCTTCGAATTCAAGGTGGTCAAGATCAATCAGGAGCGACAGAACATCGTCCTGTCCCGCCGCGAACTCATCGAACAGGAACGCACCGAGAAGCGGCAGGCGCTTCTGTCGGACATGGTGCCCGGCGATGTGCGCAAGGGCAAAGTGAAGAACCTCACCGATTTCGGCGCCTTCATCGACCTGGACGGCATCGACGGACTCCTCCATATCACCGACATGAGCTGGGGCCGCATCGGGCATCCCTCCGACATGCTCACCGTGGGCCAGGAGCTCGACGTGGTGGTGCTGGACATCAACCGCGAGAAGGAACGCATCAGCCTGGGCATCAAACAGAAGATGGCCAATCCCTGGGACACCATCGAGTCCAAGTTCCCCGTCGGCACCAAGATCAAGGGCAAGGTGGTCAACCTCGTCCCCTACGGCGCGTTCGTCGAAATCGAACCCGGCGTGGAGGGTCTGGTCCACGTCAGCGAACTCTCCTGGACCAAGCGCATCGCCAAGGCCTCCGACGTCCTCAAGGCGGGCGAGGAGATCGAGGCGGTGGTGCTGGGCATCAACCAGACAGAGCAGAAGATCTCCCTGGGCGTCCGGCAGCTCGAAACCAATCCGTGGGACAACGCCGACGTCAAGTATGCCCCCGGCACCAAGGTCAAGGGCGCCGTGCGCAACCTGACGAGCTACGGCGCGTTCATCGAACTGGAAGCCGGCCTGGACGGCATGATCCACGTGTCCGACGTCTCCTGGACCCGCAAGATCAATCATCCCTCGGAAGTCTTCAAAAAGGGCGACGAGGTCGAGGCCATCGTGCTGGAAGTGGACAAGGCCAACCAGCGCATCGCCCTCGGTGTCAAACAACTCGAGAAGGATCCGTGGGAGAAGATCGACGAACTCTACAAGGTGGGCGACGTGGTGACGGGCAACGTGACCAAGCTGGCCAGTTTCGGAGCTTTCGTCGGCCTGCAACACGAAATCGACGGCCTGGTCCACATCTCCCAAATCAGCGAGGAACGCGTGGACAAGATCAAGAACGTGCTCAAGGTGGGCCAGGAAGTCACCGCGCGCGTCATCAAGATCGATCGCGGCGAACGCCGCATCGGCCTGTCAATCAAGGCGGCCAATTACAGCCCCGAACAGATCAAGGCCGAGCAGGCGGTGCTGGATGCGCTCAAGCCCGGCGAGGACCTGGTGGCCCTGCAGCACGCCTTCGACGCGGTCGAAACCTCCAGGGATTAATTCCACGCTGGCAAACCAGCTTCACAAAGGCGGGCCTTCGGGCCCGCCTTTTTCTTTCCAACACGCGACCGGGTTCGCACTCCCTTCTTTCCACGACTTACCCCGATACCTAGACTGACTTCATGTCGCTGCCTGCCGACTATCACATGCACACGCCGCTTTGCCGGCACGCGAGCGGTCAACCGCGCGAATACGCCGCGCAGGCGGCTTCCAGCGGCCTGGAGGAAATCGGCTTCTCGGATCACTCGCCCATGGCCCGGGACGACTTCGACGACTGGCGCATGCGGCTGGATCAACTGGATGAATATGTGGAAAACGTCCGGTCGGCGCAGCGCGACTTCCCCCAGCTCACCATTCGTCTCGCGCTGGAAGTGGATTACCTGGCGGGGCACGAGGCTTGGATTCGCGACCTGGCCGCGCGGCATCCCTGGGATTATCTGATTGGTTCGGTCCACTACATTTCCAACCATTGGGATATCGACAATCCCCACAAGATCTCTCGGTGGAAGGAACGGGACGCCTATGAGGTCTGGGCGGAGTACTTTGACTGTCTGACCCGGGCCGCCGGTTCCGGCTTGTTCTTGCACCCCGCTCTTCCAACCGTTCCTTCGCGCCGCCGCAAAGAGCGGTTGCGCCATCGAGCTGAACACCGCCGGCCTGCGCAAGGAATGCCGGGAGATCTATCCCGGCGCAAACCTCCTGCGGCAGGCCAGGGCTGCGGGCGTGCCGATCACCTTCGGATCCGATGCCCACGCGCCCAACGAGGTGGGAATGAACTTTGTCGAGGCCGCCCGGGCGGCCCGGGAGGCGGGCTACACCACCTGCTGCCGGTTCGAGCAACGCAAGCGGAGCCTGGTCGGCTTCTGACCAGGGGCGTATCTCAGGCACCGGCAGGTGGGGGTGGTCTCGCGCTGCTGCGAAGACCCCGTCCGCGTTCAGCGAATGGAATCGGGCCTGGCAGCCGTTCGTTGCGCCGCTGAACGCGGCGCTACTCGTCGCAGCGCGACGAGTTCCACCAACTCCACAGCCTTGTAGCGCACGACGTCAGGAGTGGCACAGAGACGGCGTCTTGCACAGAATACATGGATTCGGCATGGGCTGCCGCGAAGAATTCCCCTGCCCGCAACCCAGAATCGGGGCTCAGAACCCTTGCCCGCCAGGCCCAACTTTTGTTGCATATGCAACAAAAGTTGGTTAAGTGGCTCACTGTAATGTTTTTATGATAGTATTGTTATTCCCGCGACCTTCGATTCCGATAATGGAAAGGGTGTGGTTGCGGCGCAGCCGGGCTGTGTTCCAATGGTGTCCATCCGTGGTCAACGCGAGTCCAACGGAAGGGCTGCAGCCGAGCCCGGGCACCGTCTAAAGTGTCCGCATCACCTTCGCCGCCGCCTTGACGGTGGCTTCGATGTCGGTCGTCGAGTGCGCGGTGGAGATGAATCCGGCCTCAAATTGTGAAGGGGCCAGGTAAATCCCCTCCTCCAGCATGCCGTGGAAGAATTTCTTGAAGCGCTCGCGATCCGACTTCATGGCATCCGCAAGATTATGCACGGGTTCGGCGGTGAAATAGCCGCAGAACATCGATCCGATGCGCTGGTATTGCACCGGCACGTTTGCCGATCGGGCGGCCTCCTTCATGCCGGCTTCCAGTTGCGCGCCCAGCGCTTCGAGCCGGTCGTAGGCAGCGCGGCCACGCAGTTGCTCGAGGGCCGCAATCCCCGCCGCCATCGCCAGCGGATTGCCGCTGAGCGTGCCCGCCTGGTACACCGGGCCCAGGGGTGCCAGGAAATCCATGATGTCCGTCCGTCCCCCGAGCGCCCCGACCGGCAGGCCGCCGCCGATGATCTTGCCGAAGGTGCTCAGATCCGGTTTCAGTCCAAACCGGCCCTGGGCCCCGTCCGGTCCCAACCGAAAGCCTGTCATCACTTCGTCGGCAATCAGCACCGTGCCGTTTTCGACGGTCAACGTGCGCAACAGTTCCAGGAACCCGGGGCGGGGCAGATACAGTCCCGCGTTGGCCGGGACCACCTCGAGGATCACCGCGGCCAGTTCCCTGCCGTGCCGGGTGAACGCCGCGCGCAACGCCTCCGGATCGTTGAACGGCACCACGATCGTATGCTTGGCAAAATCCACCGGCACACCGGCACTGTCCGGGTTCCCCAACGTCAGCGCTCCCGACCCCGCTTTCACCAGCAATGAATCCCCATGACCATGGTAACAGCCGTCAAACTTGATGATCTTGTCGCGTCCGGTGAAACCCCGGGCCAGCCGGATCGCGCTCATGCAGGCCTCGGTGCCGGAATTGCACATCCGCACCTTCTCCACGCCGGGCACCAGGCCGCGGATCAGCGCGGCCATGGTCACCTCCAGCGGGTTCGGAATCCCAAAGCTCGTGCCCCGATCCGCCGCCGCCTTGACGGCCGCGATCGTCCGGGGATCGGCATGGCCATGGATGGCCGGGCCCCAGGTGCCCACGTAATCGATGAGTTCATCGCCATCCACCGTCCAGACGTGAGCCCCCGCGGCGCGGTCCACAAAAAACGGATTCCCTCCCACGGCGCGAAAGGCGCGCACCGGCGAGTTCACTCCCCCGGGAATGTATTTCAACGCTTCAGCGAAAAGAGCTTCGGATTTGGGTCCAACGACAGACATGACGGTATTGTTCTGACCGCCGGCCAACCGGTCGAGAACAAAGACAAACTGCCCCCTGCATAGGGTGCATCCCACTCCAGTCACGGTGAAGTCACAGAGGGTGGTGGAACTCGTCGCGCTGCGACGAGTAGCGCCGCGTCCAGCGGCGCAACCAAGGGCTGGAATGCCCGATTCCGTCCGCCGAACGCGGGCAAAGAAGAACCTCCAGGCAATTCGAGCCCTCCGAGTTGAAGTAATTGCAACCCCGCACCGTCCAACCAAGGTTTCAAACAAACTCGCCCTGGGATGCGGAGGTTCAGGGATTGACACCTCCGGGTGCTGTTCCATGGTGGTGCGTGAATTTCAAATACACATGAAAACGACAATGCCACTGCTGGTTGCGCTGGGTGCGACGTCTCTGGCGGCACACGCCGACTGGGCCCAATACCACGGTCCAACCTTCAACAATCAATCGGATGAGAAAATCGCGCCGGCCTGGCCGAAGTCCGGCCCCGAGGTGCTCTGGCGCGCCCGCTTCAACACCGGCTTCAGTTCATTGTCTGTCGCCGACGGGCGGGCTTACACACTGGTCCGGAGGGCGGTCGATACCGTCGATCACGAGGGGATCGTGGCGGTGGATGCGGCCACGGGAAAGGAACTGTGGTTCGCCCCGCTGTGCGTGGCCAAGTATCGCGGCGGCGGGGATCGCGGGGCGCCGGGGAACGCGGGCGGCGACGGACCGCGATCGACCCCCAGCGTCGAGGGGGATCGGGTTTACGTTTATTCATCGCAAATGAAACTGTTCTGCTTTGACGCCGCCTCGGGCCGGGAGCTCTGGACCGCGGATGTGCTGAAGGATTACCAGGGCAGCAACATCACCTGGGAAAGCGCCGCGTCGCCGGTGGTGGATGGGGGCCTGGTGTATGTGTTCGGAGGCGGACCGGGCGAGGCGTTGCTGGCGTTCGATCAAAGGACAGGCAAACCGGTCTGGAAGTGTGAGGATGACGGCATGACACACTCCACCCCCACACCCGTGACGCTGCATGGCATCCGGCAGGTGATTTTCTTCACCCAAAAGGGTCTGGTGAGTGTGGAGGCCAAATCCGGCCAGGTGCTGTGGCGCCAGGACTATCCCTACAAGACGTCGCGCGCCATCTCGCCGGTCGTCGCCGGGGACCTGGTGTATGTGTCACAGGGATACGGCATCGGGGCGGGCGTGTACCGCATCGCCAGGACCGGGGAGGACTGGTCGGTGCAGGAAGTCTGGCGCACGCCCAACAAGCAACTCAACCACTGGAGCACGCCGGTCATCCATGACGGTTACATCTATGGCATGTTCGACCACAACAAACACGCCACCGCCCCGCTCAAATGCGTCGATCTGATGACCGGACTGGATGTGTGGGAACGGGAAGGGTTCGGCATGGGCAATGTGATTCTGGTGGACGGAAAACTGATCGTGCTGACCGATTACGGTGAGATCGTCATGGTCGAGCCCACACCGAAGGCCTACACCGAGATTGCCCGCGCCAAGGTGCTGGACGGCAAATGCTGGAGCACGCCCACCCTCAGCCAGGGGCGGCTGTATATTCGCAGCACCACGGAAGGCGCCTGCCTGGCTGTTGCAAAATAGCCTCCGCACTGGGACCTGAGCCGCATCGATACTGTTGAACCACGAAATCCGCATCGCGGCAGCGCCGCAACCTGTCGCGTGGCTTTCATTAGCACCGGGCTTCAGCCCGGTGGTTGCAGGAGAACGCGACGACAGCCGTTTCAACGGCTTCTTGCGCGGCCTGGAAGCCGTTGAAACGGCTCGATCCTCGTTTGGTTGCGGTTCACCGGGCTTCAGCCCGGTGTTAATGATAGAACCATGAACTATCCGGCTCGGGGGGAGCACCGGTCTCGTTCACTACCCCGCCGGATTTTCCGGCTGCTCCACATTGGCGCCAGCCGGCCCACCCGGTTGCGGAATCGGCGCGCGGCCGAACAGCGAGTAGAGGGCGGGCAGGACCAGCAAGGTGAGCA
>JALOTU010000457.1 GCA_025457725.1 Verrucomicrobiota bacterium | reverse complement strand
CGACGCCCCTTGGGTTGGAGCCGGCGCGCGGGATGTCGCCGTGTCATGGTGCAGAACGAGGTAAGCCGTGGCTTGGGCGAGGAACACAAGAAGCGGGAACACCAGAACCATTGCGCGCGCCGTGTACGAGACCAGTTCCTTGTAGCCGAACAGGTCGCGGAACTTGAGGTCCCAGGTCAGATCCGGCCCAAGATCCACCGCGAACAGAAGCACGGAGGAGAGCAGTCCGTTGAGCAGCAGGATCGCAAGCACGAATGCGCCGGTTCTGGCCTTGGACACCGCGCCACGGTCCCAAGCGTGAATGGACAGACTGAGGAACAGCAGAATGCCGCCCACGTTCTGGTAGGTGTATCCCGTGCGGACCATTCCCCCGGCGATCCAGCCGCCGCACCAGGTGACGAGGTGGTTGATGCCTTCCAGCAGGTTGAAGCCCGGCGCCGATTGAAACAGAAACACATGAAGCACGGCGTAGAACGTCACTCCCCGGGCGAGCCAGCCGGAGAGCTGCCCCGATAGAGACCAGATCCACAGATGGACGAATGTGAGCAGCATCACCTCGGCAACCTGCGGCAACGGGGCCAGGGCATTGAGCAGGATGGCCCCCGCCAGGACCGGCGCGCCGCGCAGCACCGCCGCCCGCGGATAGCGAAGCAACGGCAGGGCGAGGAGCGCGTAAATGGCGAACAGCCGGAGGTAGGACGGGATGTAGCCCGCCAGATCAAAAATGAAAGCCAGGGGGAGCAGAAAGAGAAACGCCCCGAGCGTGTCAGCGGCCCGCCTGCCGGCCCGCCTCCACCGATCCTGCGAGTCGGTCGATTTGGGATCGCGAGTCGCTTTGGGTTCCGGCGGTTTCTTCATGCTCCCAACAAGCTTTTGGCCAGGCTTCTGGCGACACCCTACCCGGATGAACGGGGTATTGCACGACCGAATTCACATCATTCCCCGGTGTGTTGCCCATGGGATCAACCCGTCGATCACGAGTCCTGGAGTTCCGCGGCACCGGGCGGCAGCGCGCCGAGTTTCCGTGTGTAGAGCCGGATTCCCGGCAGGGCGCTCAGTCCGTGCGCAAAAATGCTCAGCAGCACGGTCGCCATCACTGCCACCCGGATGGTGGACTCGCCGGCTTGCCGGGTGTGCTGCTCGAGATACACGAGGCCGAGCGCCAGGCCGCGCGGACCGAACCAGCCCATGAACAGCACTGTGGGCCGTGACAGTCGCGTGCCGATCAGGGCGATGGCCACCGGCACCATGCGGACCACAGTGAGGCTGAGCCCCGCATAGAGCAAGTGCATGGCATTGAACTCCCGCCAGGCACGCGCCACCAACAGGCCAAAGAGAAAGAACACGGAGAGGTTGAACAGCTGCCCCCATTCCTCGGTGAACTCGACGCTGTGTTTGGCGGCGTCCTTGAAGCCCAGCTGCACCGCCAGACCGGCCACAAACGACGCGATGAACATGCTGGCGCCAACCGTCTCCGAGGCCAGCAGGCACAACAACGGGAGTGCCACCAAGCCGAGCTGCGCCCACGAATGCGCCATCCATCTGCGGCGATGCGCCGCTCCCAGCAGCCAGCCTCCAACGCCGCCGATACCCAGTCCCACCAGTGTTCCGTAGCCGAGTTGCTCCAGGATGAAGCGGGTGAGGCGGGTGTGCTCACCGGCCGCGCCGCCTCCGGCCAACGCGATAAAGAAGAGAAGAAAGGGAACCGACAGCCCATCGTTGAGGCCCGCTTCCACGTTGAGCGCCTGGCGGATCTTCATGGGCACGCGCGGGCTGTTGACGATGATCTGGCCCAATCCTGCATCCGTGGGCGCGAGGATGGCGGCAAGTATGCCGGCTTCCCAGATCGAAAGCTGACGGAAGACGACCAATGCGGCCAGGCCCCCGAGCAGAAGGGTCAAGAGCATCCCCGAGCTGAGAAGGCGCGCCGGCAGGTTGCGGATATTCTTCAACACCCCCAGGTCGGTGCGGCTGGCGTCGGTAAACAGCAGCAATACCAACCCGATCTCGGCCAGATGGAGAAACAGCGGTTGGGCCGTTTCATGATCCGGCAGCTCTTCCACAAACAGCAGTGTCAGCATCCCGACGGCAGTGAAGACAATCGGTGCCGTTACCACGCTTCGCTCCAGGCGGCCGGAAACCAGACTGTGGAGGAAGAGCAAGGCGATGAAAATGACGAATATGATCATGGCTGGGGATTGATGCTCAGTTCAGACTCGATCCAGGGCGTCCGGCTTCGTCCAACAAGGCAATTCAACCATGGATGGACACGGATTCACACGGATAAAATGCAGCGTCTCCCTGGACTTGACGATTTCGCCGGGCACGGCAAAGGGGAAACCCGTGGACAGTCCACAACTCAGAACCATATGCAGCCTGGGTCGGGAGCCGCCGGGGTCAACGGCCGGGGTCAAACCTTGCGATCCGGCCCGGTCTTGACCATGGTGTTCGAGGGTATCAGGACTGAGAATGTTCCACCACATCGGCGACGGTGGTGAACCGGTCGATCCCACCAAGCTTGGCATCCACACCCTCGTTGCGCAGGCGTTCGCGAACCGAGGAACGCGCCTCCACCGCCTGCACCCGGATGCCGGCCGCGGTGAGTTCACTCGCGAGTTCCGCCAGCATGTGCGCGGCGTGCATGTCCACGTGCGGCGCGGCGGATAGGTCCAGGACAACGAGCCTCGGAGGCGTGGCTTCGGCGCGGGCTCGGTCCAGGATCGTGTCCCGCACATGGTCCATATTGAAATAAAGCAGGCTCGACTCCGGACGGAAGATGAGCACCCCGGGGGTCAACTCATTATCCGGATGCCGCTCGCGGTCGGAGAACCGCCGCGTGCCGGTGATGCGTCCCAGGAAAGCGACGTGCGGCCGTGACGCGCGCCGGAGCAACAGCACCAGGGAGATGATCGCGCCAATCATCACACCGCGCAGCAGTCCCTGACCGAGCACCCCGACGATGACTGCCATCGCCACGATGAATTCCGGACGATCCCCCCGCCAGAGATGCTTGAGGGCGGATACTTGGAACAAGGTCGCGACGGCGGCCAATACCACGGCGGCCAACACGGGCTGCGGCAACGCGGCGAGCAGGTGCGAAAAGAACAGCACCACCGCCAGAATGATTGCCGCGGCAAAGGCGCCCGACAGTGGCGTGCGTGCGCCTCCGCTTTCGTTGACCAGCGATTGCGACATGCCACCGCTGATCGGGAATCCGCGGCCCAGCCCAGAGGCGAGATTGGCAGCGGCAAGCGCTAGGAATTCCTGGTTTGCGTCCAGCCGCCGGCCGTACTTGGCGGTGAACATGCGACCGATCGCGGCCGTCTCCACAGCGCCCAGCAGGAAGCAAGCGAAGGCCAGCGGCACCAGCTGGTTCAGGTCGGCCCAGTGAACCGCCGGGAGGCCGAGGGTCGGAAGCCCTTGCGGCACTTCGCCCAACAGCTTCACCCCACGCGCGTCGAGGCCGAGTACATCGGATGCCACAACGCCGCCGACCACGACGAACAGCGCCACCGGCTGACTCTTGAGGAAAACCTTTCCGAGCACGAGCACCGCCAGGGCGATGCCGCCAACCAACAGCGAGGTGGGATTGGTTTCGCCCAGGTGCCGCAGGAAGTCGCCGCTGTTTTCCCAGAAATTACCGTGGGCGCCATGGAGGCCGCACAGCTTGGGCAACTGCGTGCTGGCGAGAACCAGCGCCACGCCGCACTTGAACCCCACCATCACGCTTTCGGAAATGAAGTTGATGATCGAGCCCGCCTTGATGAGCCAGGCGATCAAGGCAATGAGCGCCACGAGCAAGGCCGTCCCCGCCGCCAGCGCGCTGAACCGCGTCACGTCGCCGCCTGCGATCTCACCCAGAGACACGCCAATCAGCA
>JALOTU010000456.1 GCA_025457725.1 Verrucomicrobiota bacterium | reverse complement strand
CCGGGAGGCGCTGGGCGACAAATCCGGCATCCGGCGCTACGGCACCGGATTCCATCCCCGCAACCCCTTCACCGGAGAGGCGTATGTGCCGATGGATGAGTGTCTTGCCCGCTGCGTCATCGATTTCAGCGGGCGCAGCCACTTGGTCTGGCGCGGGATGAAAGACCTGGGCTTCAAGCGCGTCAGCCTGGCCGAGCGGAAGCAGGACGCCTCCAGCGCTTTCAGGTTCGGGTTGGCGCGGGAGTTTTTCCAAGGATTTGCCAACGAAGCGCGGAGCAACCTGCATCTGGAACTGCTCTATGGGGATGAACCCCACCACATCGTGGAAGGCCTTTTCAAGGCCTTCGCCAAGGCGGTGGATCTCGCCTGCCAGCAGGACCCCCGTATTGCCGGCGTCATCCCCAGCACCAAAGGGCGCCTTTGACGCCATGAATAGCGGCTGAGGACGGCTCGTCCAACCCATGGCGACGAAGATCAACTATGAGGCGGCGGAGGACCCGATGCTGGTGACGGCCGCGCAGAAGGGCGACCTCATGGCGTTCGAGGAACTGGTCGCCCGGCATCGGGATCGGATTTATGCCCGGGCGTTCAGCGTGGTGCGCAACGAGGAAGAGGCCATCGATCTTTCCCAGGAGGCGTGGGTCAAGGGCTGGCAGCGGTTGAAGCAGTTCCATGGGGATTCCAGTTTCAGCACCTGGATGACCCGGATTGTGATCAATCTTTGCCTCGACCAGCTCCGGCGTCGGAAGCGCCAGCAAACCGATTCGCTCGACGCGCTGAACGATGAGTCGGGTGGGGTGGAACGCTACATGCCCCCGGTGACCATCAATCCCACCGCCCGGCTGGAGCGCGCGGAGATCAGAAAGCGCATCGACGCGGCGATGGAGGAGTTGTCCGACGCGCATCGCACGGTGCTGGTGCTGCATGAATTTGAGCAAATGGAGTACAAAGAAATTGCCAAAACCATGGGATGTTCGATCGGCACGGTGATGTCGCGGTTGTTCTACGCCCGCAGAAGGCTGGCGGCGTTGCTGGCGGATTTGCGTGGAGAGGAGTCGATATGAAAGATCAGGACATATTGCTTAAGGTTCAGGCGTTCGTGGACGGGGAGCTACCCGAGGCCGAGCAGGCGCAGATGGCCGCGCTCGCCTCTCGGGATCCCGATGTCAATGCCCTGATCAAGGAATTGAAGCAGACGCGTCAGGCTCTGGCGGGGTATGACGAGAAGCGGGAATTGCCGGAGTCGCGCGAGTTCTACTGGTCGCAGATCCAACGCAGGATCGGGACGCTGCCGGTGGACATGCCAGAGCCTCGCCCACCCTCCCTGATGGCGACGCTGGCACGCTGGCTGGTCCCGGCAACCTGCCTGGCGGCCCTGGTGGCCGTTGGTTTCATGGTATTCGGCGGGCGACAGGCTTCCGATGACGGAGTCAGCTGGCAGGCAGCCTACGACGGGGTCAACGCGTTCACCTACCGGGATTATGACGAAGGCACGACCCTGCTCTGGCTGTCCTATCCGGCGGACAATGCGGTTGCGGATTCAGGGGAAGCTGCCACCATGAACTGAAATCCATGACGATACATCGCTTCCGTCTTCTGGCTTTGAGTGTCCTGTTTGGCCTGACGGTCGGTGCCGGGATGGCGACCGCCGGCGGGGAGAGGATCGCCTTCGAGGCCACCCTGGTCTGGGGAACCAACGATCCTTTGCCCCCCGACTGCAAACTGAAGCCGGTGGACGAGGAAGTCTCCCGGAAACTGTGCAAGCTTCCCTTCAAGTGGAAGAACTACTATGCGGTTCGGGAACAGGCGTTCTCCGTCAAGCTGGGCGACCAGAAGGAAGTGACGATGAGCGAGGAGTGCGAAATCCTGGTCACACCGCTGAAGGACGACAAGGTTGAGCTGGCGCTGCGCGGCAAGGGAAAGATGGTCGGCAAAGTGACGCAGAAGCTCGAAGTCAACCGGCTGCTGGTGACCGGGGGCAATGCCGAGAATCTGACCTCCTGGTTTGTGGTGCTTCGCCGGGTTCAGGGGGACTGAGGCTTCGGGTTCTCCTATGGCCAAGCCACCCGTCATCCAGCTCAAAGTGGGGGACAAAGCCCCTGCCTTCACGGCGACCGCCAATGGCGGAGCAACGGTGTCGTTGACCGATTTCAAGGGCCGGCCGGTCGTGCTCTACTTTTATCCGCGTGACAACACCCCGGGATGCACCCGCGAGGCGTGCGGCTTCCGGGATGCCCACTCCAGGATCAAAGGACATCGCGCGGTGGTGCTTGGGGTGAGCAAGGATTCGGTCAAATCGCACGACAAATTCGTGGAGAAGTTCGGTTTGCCGTTTGCGCTGCTTGCGGATGAGGAGGCGAAGATCGCGAAGGCCTATGGTGTCTGGGGTGAGAAGTCCTTCATGGGGCGCAAGTTCATGGGGATGCACCGGGTGACCTTCCTGATTGATGAGCAGGGCCTCATCCAGCGGGTGTGGCCGGAGGTGAAGCCGGACACCCACGCGGAGGAAGTCCTGGCGGCGCTGGGACAAGGCTGAGGCAAAGCGTGGTTTGACACTCCGGCCATTCGCGACTACTTAACTGGCCGCAACCGACCGTATCAACCCATTAACAAGAAAGGAATCAGCAGACATGGCAATCGCAGTTGGAACCAAGGCCCCGGACTTCAACCTCAAGTCGAAGACCTCCGACGGTGTCAAGGATGTGAAGCTCAGCGACAATTTCGG
>JALOTU010000455.1 GCA_025457725.1 Verrucomicrobiota bacterium | reverse complement strand
AAATGCCATGGATCATCGTGCTATGCAGCAGACCAAGAATCCCCTCACCCGAAACCTCCCCCGCCGTGATTTCCTGAAGCGGGTCAGCGGGGCGACCGCTGCCGTCGCCGCCACCGCCGCGCTCAAGCCGCGCCTCCTCGGACAGGCTCCGTCCGTGAACGTTGTGGGCGCGAACAACCGCATCGTCGTCGGTTACATCGGCGTGGGCGCCCAGGGCCTCAACGCCCATGTGCGCATCATGAAACAGAACGCACAGGCCAACAACATCGGGCAGGCCGCCGTGTGCGATGTCTGGGGCAAACGGGTGGACGAGGCGAAGGCGATGATCGGCGAAGGCGTCACCGGCTACAGTGATTATCGCAAGCTGGTGGAACAAAAGGATCTGGATGCCGTCGTGGTGGCGACGCAGGATGTGAACCATGCCCCAGCCGCCATCGCCGCGCTGCAGGCGGGCAAGCATGTTTACTGCGAAAAGCCGGCGACACGCTATCTGCCCGAGGCCTTTGCCGTGCAGGACGCAGTCAAAAAGAGCGGCAAGGTTTTTCAGCTGGGATCCCAGGGGTGCTCCGCCGCCGGCTGGCACAAATCCGCACAGCTGATTCGTGACGGGTTCATCGGCACGCCCGTCTGGGGTCAGGGTTATTATTGCCGCAACAATCCCAAGGGCGAATGGAACATCGCCACGGATCCCACCGCCACGGCGCAAACCGTGGATTGGAAAGCCTGGCTGGGGCCGATCCAAAAGCCCATCGAGTTCAGCGACGAATACTTCTTCCGCTGGAGAAAGTACTACGCCTTTTGCACCGGGCCGCTCGGCGACCTCATCCCGCACCGGTTGCTGCCGCTGATGCTGGCCACCGGCAACCCGGAGTTTCCGTCACGCGTCGTGTGCATCGGCACCCGGAATGTGGACACAGACAAGGTGGGCGGGGCCCCCGAGCGCGATGTCCCGGATCAATTGACCCTGCTGGCGGAATTCCCCAGCGGCCTGACGCTGAACGTCACTGCCAGCACGGTCAACGCGCGCAGCCCCGGGTTTGCCATCTACGGCCACATGGCCACCCTGGAAATCGGCACCTCGGGCGAGGCGGTCCGCGTCATCCCGGAGAAACCGTTTGCCGACGAGGTCGACCCGGAGGAATTCACCGGGCTTACGCCCATCGAGGACTTTGCGCCGCATCACCAGAACTGGTTCGACTGCATCCGTTCCGGCCAGCAGCCCAACGCGAACATCGAGCTGGCGGTCAAGGCGCAGGCCGTGATTGCCCTGGCGGAAATGTCCGAGCGGCTCAAGATCGCCTGCCTCTTCGACGAAAAGACCCGCAAGATCACCACCCAGGACGGGCGGGATGTCACCGCATTAAACTTCGGGATGGACGTCTGAACCGCTTTTCTTCTTCCACCGGGCTTTGACGCAGGCGTCGAAGCCCGCGTTGTTTTTCTGGGGCTCCGTTATTGGCCTGCGTGGAACCCTGCCGCATCCCACTATCTGAATGGCGAAATGATGGAAAGGGGTGGTACTGGTCGCGCGGCGACGAGTAGCGCCGCGTCCAGCGGTGCACCGAACGGGGGCAAGGCCCACTCCCGTCCGCTGAACGCGGCCGGGGTCGTCGCAGCGCGACAACCACTGCCTGCCAAAGACTGAGATGCTCCCCGGAACTTTGTGCTGCGGGAAATTCCGTTGCACGCCAAAGCGCCTGCCACTAACCTGCCTTCGCCATAGGAATCGGCGCGGCTCTCCCGTGCATTGACTTGCGATGAAAGCAGTAAAGAGGTCCTCCACCCGGCGGGCGATCGCGCCAACCCAGTTGGCCGCCCGAGGCAAGCGTTCGGTTCCCCCGACGGCTTCCCGGCCAGCCTCGAAAAAGCCAGCCGACTCCTCTCCGAGACAATTCGTCCGGCTCCGCAGTCGCGGGAAGGGCGCCGGGAAGAAGGCGCGCGTGCAAATTCCCGCCATCCTGTTGGAGGGTGACGAACCCGGTTCCGTATCCCCACCCACCCCGACCAGCCCTCGCTCAGGCCCGGGGGCGCCCGTTGTTCCTCCTTCCGCCACCGATGTGTTGCCGGAAGCCTACGGGACGCAGCATTTGAAGCTGACCGCCCGTGACCCCAATTGGATCCATGCCCACTGGGACTTCACACGCGACCAGCTGCGCCAGGTCCGCGCCCGCGCCGAGGGTGGTCCTCTGGTTCTGCGGCTCTTCCAGCAATCCACCCAGGGGCCGCTGGTGTCGGAAACCCGGGTTCATCCCGAATCCGTGCGCTGGCTGCTGCATACGCCGGAACCGAATGTGCCCTGTGTAGCGGAAATTGGTTTCTACGACAAACATCGCCGCTGGTCCACGCTCGCGGAATCGAACGCGGTGCGCACGCCGCCCGCAGGGCCTTCGGGTGACCGTGGATTTGAGCTGGCCACACTGGCCGCGGACGGCTCGATCCGGCGGCACGGCACCATCAAGGAATGGTCCCGGCCGCCCGGCCTTGCCGCGAGCGCGACTTGGTGGCGCGATCCCGGTTCCAGTGTGGAAGCCGCCGCGGGTTCCAGCTCGCCCACCCTGCCTTCCAGTTTGCCGTCCGAGTCGCTGGCTTCGCCGGGAATCCATACCTGGAGCTCGCTGGATTCCTCGATTGAGCTCAGCAGCCCGCAGGGAGGCGCCCGCCCGCCCGCATTCCGGCTGGTGGTGGATGCGGAACTGACGGTTTACGGGGCCACCCATCCCGGGGCCACGCTG
>JALOTU010000454.1 GCA_025457725.1 Verrucomicrobiota bacterium | reverse complement strand
CCGCGGAAACTGGACAGGCTATTTGTCGCGGTGTTTGGCTCGCTCCGTCCCCCCGGGAAAAGAGGCTCGAAGGCAAGATCCCCGCCCTTCAAATGCCGTGAGCAAGCCGGCGCGGGCGTCCGTCACGTCCTTGCTGTTGGTCAGCGCCGGAAGCGAATCAGCGCGCGTGGCATCAGGCAGGAAACGGTGTGACTTCATTTGCCGGATGGCGGCGAGGGTGGTCCGGGCATCCGCAAACCAAGCGTTGTAGACGGTGCTCATGCTCACCCTCAGGAATCCCATCTGGCTGAGTGGAGCCGTCGCGAAGGCGGAAACCGAGTTCAGCCAGCGGTTGGCGTGGGCGTGGTCCGGGTGCCGGGACCAAGCACAAGCCAGCAACACGTTTCCATCCAGCAGGTGGCCGGGAGTCCAGAACTCCTGACATACCCCCTGTTGAAATGTCCGCTTTTTTCGTCATGACGGCTGCTGGACCGCGTAGATCAGGCGCAAGGTTGAGCCTGGAAAGAGCGCTTTTCTTCGGTTGAGTTCCTCACAGAGTGCCGCGACGGCGCGTGTGCGGTGAGGGGAACTTTGCGCCGCAAGTGTCACCCGGAGTTCCCGCTGGGTGACTTTCAGATCTGCGGCGCTGGCCAGGGCCGCTTGGATGAGCGTCCTGCCTTCATCATCTGCTCGCCGATAATGTGGCTCGACCAATCGGAGCAGATCGCTTTCACCTTGGTAGGCCACCATTTTGATGAGGTTGGTCAGGTGCTTTCGTTCCGGCGCCAGTTTGACGACCGGTTGGTCGATGGCCTCCCGCACCGGAACTCGCCGCGGCACCGCCGCGCGACGTTTCTCCAATTGCAGGATTCGTTGCCAGGCGGTCCAAATCTTTTTGCCCAGTTTGCCGTAAGCGACTTTGAACCCGCGCATCGTTCGATGCTGGCTTTCCAGATTGCTCAGCGCCTCCAATCCGTATTCGCTTTGCAGGCGATCGACCCGCGCCCAGGCCTGGCGCAGTTGGACATTCAGTGCCTTCCAGACCGGGTTGGGAACCTCGCGTGTCGGGTCATCCGCAACGGCGGCATACTCGGCCAGTGCATCCAGGGCGTATTCCTCCCGGAGATACTTGAAGAAGTTTTCCTGCCGCCACCGATCGAACATGCGATAGGCGACTTGGGCCGCAGCCAGATCGCGCCGTGTGGTCAGGATCGCCGTCTGATGCCCGTTATCCATCCGGCGGGTGACCTGTCGCAAACGCAGCTTGCCTTTGAGCAGCCGGACTTCCTGATCGGCCAGAAGATAGGAGACCTTGCGCCCACCACAGCGGGCGGTATGCGGACGAAACCGTGCACGTGGGATTCGGGGATAAGGACCCTTGCGATAGGTCAGCAGATCAAATCCTGCCGCGATGATCTGTTGAAAGAGTTTCGGACTGAAACCGCCACGGTCGAACACCACGGTCACGCGGCGCTTGCCCACCAGTCTGCGAGCTTGATCCAGGATGCCGGGTAGCATCTTGACCAGACCGGCGTTGGCCTCGGCGGTCACCACGAACAGCGGATCACCCGAGCGGTCATTGACCCAATAATCCGAGGTGGCCGGCGCCGAAATGCGCATGCGTGCCACATGCGCTTTGGGCAGCGCATGCTGGCCGTGATAAACCCGCACGTGGCCATCGACGTAAAGGAAACCCATGGCCTTGCCACGCAACGCCACCCGCTGCTTGGCCAGCGCCTCGCCCAACTGGGCGGCGCGTCCGCTGGCGGCCAGGCTCGCCAGTTTGCGCCGCAAGGTCTTGACCTCCGGGGCACGGTCCAGCCCCAGCACACGTCCGAGACTCTGCGGTGAATACTCCTTGAGGTTTTCCGGACGTTTGATGCGCCACAAGGCCATCAGCAACAAGGTCAGCAAGCTGGTGCGCAATCCGTAGAAGCCCGCGCCGAGACTTCCGTAGATGTTCCGCGCGCAATCGAACACCCCACTGGCGATGAGGACCGGCAGCGCCAGGAGGACGCCGGCTCGCGCCACGGCGCTCGCGGATCCAAACAACGGTGGCGCGTCCTCCAGCAGTCCAAGTCGAGCCAGCAGTCGGTCGGCAGAACGATCACTCGGATCGGCGTCCTGGCTGGCGGGCGCTGGCGGAACGATAACGCCAAAAGCGGACAGTTTTGGGTTCGAGTTAGCTTCCGCATCCACGGGCAGCATTTCCGTCTGCTCGTGGGGATCTTTCCAGCCCATCCGGATGAGCACTTTGCGAACTGCCGCCTCACTGATCCCAAGCCGTCGCGCGATTTCGCAATTGGAATGCCCTCTAGTCTTGAGCCGGTGCACCGATTGCCGCCGGGACTCTCCCCCTCGTGCGCGTCCCGCGGGATAGCCGCGTGGTTGGCCCAGCGCAGCCAATCCACCCTCCTCATATCGACGCTGGTCACGACGCAGTGTTCTGGCCGAACAACCGAAGGCGCGAGCCACATCGTTCTGATCGGCCCAGCCTTGCTCGACGAGACTCACCATCGCATGCGCCTCGGCCATCCGGTCGGCCACTGCGTAATGAGCCACGGGGATGCCCGACACCATCACCACTCGATGGCCCTCCTCCGTCCGGATCTGGCAACGGTCGTTGATCGCGCGCACTTCCGGCGCATTGCGGGCGTCCGGAAACAGGTCCTGAATCTCGGTGGCCATACGGTGCCACCGAATACCGCAGTTCTAAAAAAGCGGACAGTTTTGGGTTCGAGGTCAAAAATGGAGCT
>JALOTU010000453.1 GCA_025457725.1 Verrucomicrobiota bacterium | reverse complement strand
GCTGGCCTACTTCGTCAGCTCGGAGAAGCCCGAGAACCAGTTTTTTTTCTGGCCGGGTTACCGGGATCGAATCGGGGAAAACGCCATCTTTGCCGTGGACTTCAGCCCCAAGGATCCGCACCCCGTTCAGCCACCCCCCGTGCTGCTGCAGGAATTCGACTCGGTGACGGATCTGGGCCTGCATCCCGTCGATTACGAGGGTCGCACCCTGCGGTGGCTTCAACTCTTTGAATGTCGTGGTCTGCGCTGAACCCAAGCCCGGTTTGCACCACCTGTTCCGTGTCAGGCCTTACGACCTCGCGGCCACCCTGGATTCCGGACAGGCCTTCCGCTGGACACAGAGCAGCGGCAGTTGGACCGGCGTCGTGGGCGGTCGCTGGGTGCGATTGCGCTCTTGCGCGGAAGGCATTGCGGCGGAGACCGCCGCGCCCGTGAAGGATTGGGGATGGTTGGGGGATTACCTCCAGGTGCAGGTGGATCTCAACCGGGTGCTGGATACGCTCCCGCCACATCCGCAATTGGCGAGCGCCCTGACTCAACATCGGGGGCTGCGGTTGCTGCGACAGGACCCTTGGGAATGCCTGGCCAGCTTTATCCTGTCCTCCACCAAGCAAATCAAGCAGATCAAACAGATCGTGGAACGGCTGTGCCGCGAGCACGGCGATCGAGTGCCGACACCGGCAACCGAACCCGAGGCCTGGTCGTTTCCCGTCGCCGGGCGCGTGGCCGATCTGCGGGAAACCGATCTGCGCGCGATGGGCATGGGCTTTCGGGCGCCCCATCTGCTGCGAGCCGCGCAGGCGGTTGCTTCCGGATCGATGGACCTGGAAGGATTGAAGCGGCTGTCTCTGGCTGAGGCGCGGGCCTCCCTGATGAACCTTCCCGGCGTGGGCCGGAAGATTGCCGATTGTGTCCTGCTCTTTTCCCTGGGGTTTGATGAGGCTTTTCCGGTGGATGTCTGGGTGATGCGCGCCCTGAAATCCGCCTGGTTTCCAAACCGATCACCCTCGCTCAAGGAATTGGTTCGGTTCTCCGAATCGCACTTCGGTCCCCATGCGGGTTATGCCCAACAGTACCTCTTTCACCAAGCCCGATCGAATTCATCCTTCCCGCGCCTGAAGGTTATCACATGACCACCACCGTCGAAGTCCTCCTGACCCCCGCCGAGCTTGTCGGCTCCGCCATGAGCGATTTGACCGACACCACCTGCGTCGTGTTTGATGTTCTGCGGGCGACCAGCACCATCGTCACTGCGTTGCATCAGGGCGCCAAAGAGATCATTGTGGTGAGTGACATTGCGGAAGCTCTCACGCTGCGTGCGTCCGCCCCGGATGTCCTGCTGGCAGGGGAACGCAACGGAGAACGAATCCGAGCGCCCCAGACCAGCTGCATCGACTTCGACCTCGGAAATTCCCCCCGGGAGTTCACGGCCGAAAGGATCGCTGGGAGAACCATTGCGATGACCACTACCAACGGCACCCTGGCCCTCCGGGCTTGCGCGGGGGCGCCATTGACGTTTGCCGGGTCGATTCTGAATCTCAGCGCCACGGCCGGCGCCCTTGTTCGAGAGCGCACCCGGCGTTTGCTTTTGGTCTGCGCCGGCACAGGACGAGGCGCTTCCTATGAGGATGTCATTGGCGCGGGGGCGCTGCTGGAAATGCTCCCCGGCGTTGGGTTCGACCGCACCTCAGATGCCTGCGCCATGGCGGCGGACTTGCACGCCCGCGCTGGCGACGATCTCAGCCGCGCCTTCAGCCAGAGCCAGAATGGTCGAAGACTGGCGACGAGCCCTGAGCTGCGCCCTGACATCGCCTATTGCGCGCAGCGGGACATCTTTCAGCAGGCTGTCCGCATCCGGGCCCGGCGCACCCCACTGACCCTGGGCGCTTCCAGGCGGCGATACAACGATTTGATCAGGCCAACAGCCTCGATCCCAATACCGAACGCGACCAGGCCGGGCAGCGGCCGCGGGAACTGCTGTATGCCGAGCGATTGTCCGGGTGGATCGAACGTTTGAAGCCGGATGCCTCGGAAGCACTCCGCCTGGCCGCGCGTTGCCAGCACATCCGCCGTTGGGAAATCCCCCGGGCATCGTTTCCCCAGACCCGCGAGGGATACTTGAAGTGGAAGGAAACCCTCAAGCGCAGGCACGCGGAGATATCCGGCGGCATATTGCGGGAGGTGGGCTATCCGGAGGAGATGATCCGCCGTGTCCAGGCGCTCAACCTGAAACGCGATCTGAAACAGGACGACGAGTGTCAGGTGCTGGAAGATGCCTTGTGCCTCCTGTTCCTCGAACATCAGCTCCCGGCGCTCATACTCAAAACCCCGGAGGAGAAAATCATCGCGGCGCTGAGGAAGTCGTGGGAAAAGATGAGTCCGCAGGGAAGAAAGGTGGCGATGAGCTTGGGACTCCAGGGACGCGCCGAGGAGTTGTTGGCGAAAGCGCTGCAGGCAACCTGAACCGGAGCCTCGGGTACAAAAAAATGCAGCCTCGAAGACTCTCACCCAGGTTTATCTATCTTCGAGACTGCAGGTCGCCAGAACCGCTGGCAACCAAAACATTTTATAGCAGGAACCGGCGCAACTCAAAACCGATGATGTCGGACCTGTTTGGGGGTAACTCTACGGAGGAAGGAGCCGTTGCTCCCCCGGTTGCGCCGTGCCATTCGCCTGTTCAAAGAACGTGGCGGAGAGAGGGGGATTCGAACCCCCGGTACGGGGTTAACCGTACAAAGGTTTAGCAAACCTTCGCCTTCAGCCACTCGGCCATCTCTCCAAAACACAAGTTACCAACCTCTGCCAAACCGACTCTCCATGGTTGACCATCACACCCTTAGACGACAAATCAGGCTGGAGCCTTTTTAATGTCAGCCAACCTGTCAGGATTCGCATCTTGGCACCATCACACTGGGAGTCAAGCTCTTAAAGTCCAGTCCGAAACATGGGGTTGATCGTCCCGTGAAATGAAGAAATCCCCGGTGACCTGAGGCAAATAACCAAAGGCTGGCTTCAAGAAAAACGGGCGTGAACCGGGCAGGCCGGGGGCGAAGGCTGGAATGGATTCATGACATCGGAAGGCCGGGGAAAGCAGCCCCAGGATCAAGAGCCGGAGGACACTCCGACTAAACCTGTTCCTCTTCCTCCTCGTCCAGATTGATCACCTGGGCGAAATCCTTGGCGCTGCGCTCGAGAATCCTCTTTACCTGGGGGGAGACCCACGTTTGCTTCCTCCCGCTGATCGGGTCCCGCGGCTTGAGACGATAGTGTCCCTGGGCATCCGACTCCACGAGGTTCTTCTCGACCAGGCGATTGAGAATGGGCATGACCCACAAAGGATCCTCGCTGTAGCGCCGCCTGCCGCCCAGCCGCCGGCTGATCACCCGGGCGGAGACGAACTGCCCCGGATAACTCTTGAGAAAAATTCGAACCGATCGTTCGTCGTAATCCATGATCTGTTGCACAACTCACGTACGAAGTTGTCCACCCGCTGGACACCTCTCCTGCCGTGATATCATTGTTCAATTGATTTAAGCACGTGCTGCACCAGTGCCCGCCCCGGCCGCCGCCCGCCATCCCTTCAGCGGCGGCCATCATACCAGGGATGGCACGCTTCCCGGCTGCCGAGAACACGTTTTCGTGCCACCAGGGCTTTGAGAAAAAACCAGCCCATTTCCCGCACCGTATAGAGCTCAACCTTCCGCGCGGAAGTCCGCAAGGGGTGCCGGCGCAGAATGACCAGCTTCCGGTGCTGCTCGGACGCCACCGCCTTGAGCCGTTCCGTCAGTTCCAGCTCCTCCCCGGCATACAGCGCCTCGCTGAATCCGCCAATGGCGCGAAAGACGGCGGTCTCGACGAAGATGAACGAACCGGCCGGAAGAATGCCCCAGCGGCTGATCCGATTCCACAATCCATTGAAGAACCTGGCGACGGGTCGGCAGGTGTCCATTTGAATCTCCGCGCCTCCGGCCACGCACCGCCCCTCCACCATCACCGACAGCATGTCTTCGAACAACCCGGCGCTGGGATGGGAGTCGGCGTCGATGAAGAGCAGCCATTCCCCGACCGCCACCGACGCTCCTTTGTTTCTGGCCCGGGCAATCTGGTTGACCGGCTCGAACACCACCCGCGCCCCGGCCGCGCGCGCAATCCCGGCGGTGGCATCGCTGGAGTTGTTGTCGCAGACAATGACCTCATGGGTCCATCCGCGTCGCGCCACGGCCGCACAAGCCCGGTCGATCTCCTGGAGCGTCGCCCCCAGCAGCCGCTCCTCGTTGTAGGCGGGAATGATGATGGACAGTTTCAAGCGACACCAAGGTGACAGGATCGAGCCGTATTTCAATCCCCGCAGGATTGCATTTACCATTTGTGTCCGTCCGCGAACCTGTTGCAGCATGAGCCTGTGAAGCGGGTCATGGATCATCTGAAACGGAATCGCCGGCAGGCGGTGGAGGACCTCTGCGCGTATCTGCGTTTCCCCAGTGTGTCGGCCCAGTCGCAACATCGCCGGGATCTGGTCCGGTGCGCGCAGTGGCTGGTGCGGCATTGCAAGCAGATCGGGCTGAAGAGCCGGTTGTGCGACACCGAAGGCCACCCCATCGTGCTGGCCAGCAC
>JALOTU010000050.1 GCA_025457725.1 Verrucomicrobiota bacterium | reverse complement strand
AAGGCGCCGATGAATCGCAGGCGGGGAATCAATCCCAGAACCAGCAGGGAGGCCATCAGCACCCAGGTCACGAACATGGTGGCCTCGAACAGGTTGAACACCGGGCATTGCTGCACGGAGAAACCGCGCTTGAACATGGCCACGGTCGTCAGCACAAACGCCACGGCCAGCAACAGGTAGTTGACCCACTCGTCCCGCCGAAACCCCTTGCGCCACAGGAATACCGAGTAGGCCGTGCAGCCTGCAAACAGCGCCACGGCAAGTCCGAACCATTGTCGGTCGGTCAGAAAGTCCACGCCCTCAGGGTAATTCCCACAAGAACGGGCGCAAGCGGCAAGTCCGGGAGGCGAACACAGCGCAACGGCTCCAGCTTCTGAGTTGACGCGAATTGACGCGAATTTTCACGAATGACCGATGGTCTCCATGGGTTCAGGGGATGCGAAAGTTTTCCACGCAATTTGCGTGAAGATCACTCGACGCGGATTCGGAACCGGCGTAAAAACCGTGGAAAACCGCCCGGCACACCCCATGCAACGGACCACACCATGAACCCGCGCGATCCAAATCATTCCCGGTCGGGGATCACCTTGCTGGAAGTGATGATTGTGATGGCGGTGATTGGTGCCGTTGTTGTCTTCGTTCTGCTTCCGAGGATGACCGTGCGCCGGAGCCCCGCTCCGCGAATCCAATGCGTCAATAATCTCAAGCAGGTTGGCCTGGCCACACGCAGCTGGGCGATGGATCACGGGGATACCTTCCCGGCCATGACGGCGATGACAAACGGCGGGACGATGGATGATCCGCTGTTCGCCCAACCCTGGGTTCACCTGCAGGTGATGTCCAACGAACTAAACATCCCGAAGATTCTCGTCTGCCCAACCGACAAGAAAATGAAAGTGGCCGCGACGTTCGGGATCGGGTTTGGCAGCAACAATGTCAGTTACTTTGTGGGGGTGGATGCGGACGAGACCCGGCCCAACATGTTACTCGCCGGCGATCGCAATCTCACGACGAACCAGGTCCGGCTGGCCTCCGGGCTCCACATCGTAAACACCAACCATCTTCCCGGTTGGGACAAGACGATGCACGAGCGCAGCGGAAATGTGGGGTTGGCGGATGGCAGTGTGCAGCAGTTCTCCGAGACAGCCCTCCTCAACGCATTGGCGGACGGGACCGTCACCAACCGGTTGGCGATACCGTGAGCATGTTCCAACCCGGAACCATGCAATTGGATTAACCACGAAACACACGAAACACACGAAAATTGGGGACGAAAGGGGTTGATCTGATGCTGGGGCGAGAAGCCGAGTGGTGCGTGGCATCCGCGAGCGGACGTTGGTAGCTCTCGCCTGTTGTTCTTCTGTGCTTTTTTCGTGTGGTGCGTGCATTTGTTGTGCGGTAGGGCTGGGCGCGCTGCGCCGGCCCCGCCCGCGTCGAGCGGGCGGAACGAATGTCGCATGATGCACGCTTGCCGTGACCCGTTCCGCGCCTGTCCCTGCTTTACCAGCATGTGATCACACCCTGTCGTGGGCCATTTCCCAAATGGTCGATTGACGTGACGGCAACTGTGGATATTCTGTTTCCTTCGTCGCCGCAGACAAGACCACTGCTTCGGCCGCTGCGGAGTTTCTTCAGATTTTACTCCCGTTGGAGACGTCCATCGTCGGCGAAGACACATACACATGCTGATTATTCGAGATCTCAAAGTGACCCTGGGCGGGCGGACTCTGTTTGAGGACGCCCGGTTTCAGATCAATTATGGCGACCGCATCGCGCTCGTCGGGCCCAACGGTTCCGGCAAGACCACCTTGTTTTCCATCATCCTCAAGCAACGCGAGGCGGATGCCGGCGTGATGGAGCGGGATGAATGGACGATGGTGGGTCATCTGCCGCAGGAAGGCGAGGCGATCGGCGAGGAGACGGTGCTGGACGTGGCCACGGGACGGGTGGACGAGCTGCCGTTTCTGGAGAAGCGCCTGCACGAGCTGGAGCAGGCCGGGGATGTGTCGTCCCCGGAGTATCTCGAGACCCACGCGAAGCACGATGCATTGACCGACCCGCAGGTGGAGACCAAGGCGAAGAAGATGTTGCGCGGGCTGGGGTTTGTGGATTTCGACTTCGACCGGAAGGCCCGGGAGATGAGCGGCGGCTGGATCATGCGCGCGCGCCTGGCGCGGTTGCTGGTGATGGAGCCGGACCTTCTGCTGCTGGACGAACCGACCAACCATCTCGATCTGCTCTCCCTGCTCTGGTTGCAGGACTACCTGAAGAATTATTCCGGAGCGCTGCTGTTGATTTCGCACGATCGCCAGTTCATGGACGAGGTCGTGGGCGAGGTGCATGAGATCGCGGAGAAGAAACTGATCGCCTACACCGGCAATTACTCCAGCTATCTCGACCAGCGCGAGGAACGATACGAACAGCAGCTGGCCGCCTACAAGAATCAGCAGAAGGAAATCGCGTCGCTCCAGCAGTTCGCGGATCGATTCCGGTCGGTGAACTCGAAGGCGTCGCAGGCGATGAGCAAGCTCAAGCAGATCGAGCGCATGGAGCTGATCGCGAAACCGCTGGCGCCGCGCAAGCCCTTCCGCTTCCAGATTCCGCAACCACCGCGGGGCGGACAGCGGGCGGTCAGTCTCAAGGGGATTCATATGGCCTACGGCGCGAACCAGGTCTATTCGGGGCTGGATCTCACCATTGAACGCGGCGAGCAGACCGTGTTGGTGGGGCCCAACGGGGCGGGAAAATCCACGCTGCTCAAGATCCTGGCCGGCGTGGTGGATTTTCAGCAGGGGGAGCGCGACCTCGGGCACAACGCGAAGATCGGCTACTTCAGCCAGCATCGGGCCGCCACGCTCGACCCCGAGCGCACGGTGCTCGACGAGGTGTTGGTCAGCGCGCCCTTGATGCGCGAGGACGAGGCGCGCGGCGTGCTTGGATCGTTCATGTTCCGCAAGGACGAGATCTTCAAGCAGACCCGGGTGCTCAGTGGTGGCGAAAAGACCCGGCTCAACCTGGTGAAATTCCTCGTGGATCCGCCGAACCTCCTGCTGATGGACGAACCCACCACGCATCTCGACATCCTCACCGTCGAATCCCTGACGCTGGCGCTGGAGCGTTACGAGGGCACGCTCATCTTCATTTCGCATGATGTGCACTTCATCCGGAAACTGGCCACCAAGGTCCTGCATATCAACGCCGGCCAGGTCACCCCGTATGCGGGTGGGTACGACTATTTCCTGGAAAAGACGGGGGCCCTGGACGACGAGCGTGCAGCCCTGACGGCGGCCTGAGGCCCTAGTCGAATGGCGTGGCAACGCATCGTCTCCTTCCCCGCTCCCCGGCATGAAATGGATCATTAAACACCTGGACGAGATACGGAGAGGCCGGATCGCATTTTGCCGATTTTGCTCCCGGTAATGTCACCGGGCAATTAGGCTTCCCCCAATGGCAATCATCGGCCAGCGCAATCACCTGTCTGTGGTTCGGGAAACGGCGTCGGGGTTTTACCTCGATGGCGGAGACCTGGGGGAGATTCTTCTGCCCGGATCGGACATCTCGGGCGGGCCCTCACCCCGGGGCCGGGTGAGTGTGTTTGTTTATCGCGACTCGGAAGACCGGCTCGTTGCCACAACCCGAACGCCGCTGGCGATGGTTGGCGACTTCGCCTTCCTGCGCGTGGTGAGTGTCAACCGTTCCATCGGCGCGTTTCTTGACTGGGGATTGTCCAAGGATTTGTTGCTGCCCTTTCGCGAGCAGACCCGATCCCTGCAGGTCGGGCATAAGGCGGTGGTGTTCGTTTATGTGGATCCGAAGACGGATCGCATTGTCGCCAGCATGCGGCTGAACCGCCATGTGAGCCGCGACGCTCCGGCCTATGCGGATGGGCAACCGGTGAAGTTCCTCATCTGCGGCAGGACGCCTCTTGGCTACGATGCCATTGTGGAGAACGCGCATCGCGGGCTGCTTTATCACGAGGGGCTGGCCGGGCCGCTGCCGGTGGGCCAGACGATGCAGGGGTTTGTGCGCAAGGTGCGCGAGGGTGGAAAGATCGATTTGAGCCTGGACGCCTCCGGCTACCAGCGCGTGACCGGGCTGGTCAGCCGGATTGTGGAGGCGCTGGAGCGGAGCGAAGGCCGATTGGCGTTCGACGACAGCAGTTCGCCCGCGGCGATACGCGGGGCGTTCGGGGTGAGCAAGGGGGCGTTCAAGCAGGCGCTGGGAAAACTCTACAAGCAGCGCCGCATCTGTTTTGAACCGCCGGGGATTCGATTGCTCGAGACCGGCCGGGGGGCGCCGGAAAAGTGAGCGGCTCCGCCCCACCCATTCTGACCCATGCCTGCGAAAGAGTTTTGAACCCGATGTCGGCCCATTCCAATCCAGCAAAGCCCAGGGCTCCGGGCATCGAGCAGCTCCGGACGGCCGCAGCCGTCCTGGAAGCCGTCGCGGCCAACCGCGCCGTGCTCGAGAGGTTGACCGTCGAGGAACGAACGCGTCTGCTCACCGTGGCCGGCGAGATTTATTGTCCGGACCTGAAGGAGCGGCGTCGGCTGGTCAAGGCGCGGATCAAGCAGCAGAAAGCCGAGAAGCTCCGGCGCGATCAGTCCAGACTGCATCAGACCGGGATCCGCAAGCTGCGCGGCAGCAAAGTGTTCACCACCCCGAACGTCCACCCCCCGAAGAACTTCGAGCAACAGGAGGTCGTTGACCATCCCGACTTCCGCGAGGTGGTCGAGCCGCAGAACTGTTACATCTGCAAACAGGATTACTCGACCCTGCACCATTTCTACGATCAGCTCTGTCCCAAGTGCGCCGGGTTCAACTGGGACAAACGGGGCGAGCTGGCCGACTTGCGCGGGCGCGTGGCGCTGCTCACCGGCGGTCGCGTCAAGATCGGCTACCAGGCGGGCATCAAACTCCTGCGATCGGGGGCGCAGCTCATCGTTTGCACCCGCTTCCCGCGCGACGCGGCGCAGCGTTACGCGGCGGAACCCGAGTTCAAGAAGTGGGGGGACCGGTTGGAGATTTTCGGACTCGACCTGCGCCACACCCCGAGCGTGGAAGCGTTTTGCCGGCACCTGCTGTCCACGCGCGACCGGCTCGACTTCATCATCAACAACGCCTGCCAGACCGTGCGTCGGCCGCCTGACTTTTACGAGCACATGATGCGGGGCGAGACCGCGCCGTTGAGCGCGATGCCGGAGGCCGCGCGCCGGCTGCTGGGCGCTTACGAGGGGTTGCGTGGATACCACATGCTGCCCGAGGGGAGGTCGAAACCGATGCCCGTGGTCCCGCCGGAAGGCGGGGGATCCGACCCTCGCGCCTCGGCATTGGCGGGGCTGACGCACGCCGCCGAGTTGTCGCAGATCCCCCTGCTGCCGGATGAGCTGGAGGCGCAGGCGGGGTTGTTTCCACAGGGGCAGCTCGATCAGGACCTGCAGCAGGTGGACTTGCGCGAACGCAATTCCTGGCGGCTGCTGATGGCGGAGGTGCCCTCGGTGGAACTGATCGAAGTGCAGCTGGTCAACGCCATCGCGCCCTTCATTCTCAACGCGCGACTCAAGCCGCTCATGCTGCGCACGCCCGGGCGCGACAAGCACATCGTCAACGTGTCGGCCGTGGAAGGTCAGTTCTATCGGAAATTCAAGACCACGCGTCACCCGCACACGAACATGGCCAAGGCGGCTTTGAACATGATGACCCGCACGTCGGCTGCGGATTATCATGCCGACGGCATCCACATGAACGCGGTGGACACCGGCTGGGTGACCGACGAAGACCCGGCGCACATCGCTGCGCGCAAGGTTCAGGACCACCGCTTCCACCCGCCACTGGACATCGTCGATGGCGCGGCGCGCATCGTTGATCCCATCATCGCCGGCATCAACACCGGCAACCACATCTGGGGCAAGTTCCTCAAGGACTACCGGCCGACCGATTGGTGAGTGTCGGCACTTCGGAGAAGGTGTGGCTGATCCTGAAGGTAGGGCGCCGCTGTGTCGGCGCCCAGCTGCGCGGCAGCGCAGCCCCACCGAATCGAAATCGCGGTTGCGATTCTGCATAGACCGCTCCAGGGGTTTGGGCGGCTCGGGGTGCAACACCGGTTTGGTCCAGGGTGCTCTTTGTTCCAACTCGGCCGTGGCGGTGGTTGCTTTTCCCGCCTGCAAAACAGCGCTCTTGCCAAAGGATTCAGTTCCTGCTGGCATGGCGGCAGCTGCAAATGGGACAACTTTGGAAGATGGACAGCATTTTACGCGTCAACAACTTACGGGTGGAGTATAAAGCGCCGTCCGAGCCGGGCGGCGTGAAGCTGGCGGTTCGGGACCTTTCCTTCGAGGTGCACCAGGGAGAGGTGTTCGGCTTCCTGGGCCCCAACGGAGCCGGCAAGACCACCACCATGAATGTCCTGCTCGGCTACGTGCACGCCACCGGTGGTTCCGCCGAGCTTTTCGGGGTCGATGTGCGCCAGCCGATTGCCCGGCGTCGCATCGGGTATCTGCCCGAGCTGACCTACTACTACCGGTTTCTGACTGCCGAGGAATTGCTCCGTTTTTATGCAAAGATCTTCGGGATGAGACGCCAGGAGGCGGACAGGCGGATCGATGAACTGCTCAAGCTGGTGGAACTCGATGCGGTTCGCCGGCGTCCCATTCGCACCTATTCCAAGGGGATGCAGCAACGGGTCGGTCTGGCCCAGGCATTGATCAATGATCCGGACCTTTTGCTCCTGGACGAGCCGACCAGCGGTCTGGATCCGATCGGGCGGATGAAAGTTCGGGAGATCATCCAGCGCCTGCAGGAGCAGGGGAAGACCGTGTTCTTTTCCTCGCACGAGCTGGGCGAGGTCGAGACCGTGTGCAACCGGGTGGCGATTCTTCACCGGGGCCAGGTGCAGGTCGAGGGGCCGGTCAAGGGGTTGCTGGCGCAGTACCAGTGCAATCTCGAGCAGATCTTCCTGAAGGTCGTCGGCTACCAACCCCCCGTCACGCCATGAACAGAATCTTCGCCGTCGCCGAGGTGGTCATCCGGGAGCTGATTCGCCGGAAGGATTTCTACGTCCTGTTCGTGCTCACCGCCGCCATCACACTCCTGATGGGCAGCATCACCTTTTTCAACGAGGACACCATTGCCCGTTACGTGAAGGAGATCTGTCTGTTGCTGATCTGGCTGGCGACGCTGGTCATCACCGTGACCACCGCCGGTCGCCAGTTGCCGGCGGAGAAGGAGTCGCGCACGATTTTTCCGCTGCTGGCCAAGCCGATATCGCGGACCGAGGTATTGCTGGGCAAGTTTGTGGGATGCTGGCTGGCGGTGGGGTTCACGCTCATTGTGTTCTACCTGTTCTTCGGGGTCATCAGTGTGGCGCGTGAGCACGAACTGCCACTCGTCAACTACCTGCAGGCCATCTGGCTGCACTGGCTGATGCTGGGCATCGTGGGGGCGCTGGCGCTGGTGGGATCGCTGCTCCTGACACCGGCGGCCAATGTGTCCATCGTCATTCTTGGCGTCCTCGGTATTTGGACCGTGGGCGAGTTCCTGAACCAGCTCGCAGCCCGAACCGGCGGGCTGGTGGGCTGGGTGACCTACGCGGTCTACTTCGCGATTCCGCATCTGGAGATTTTCGACCTCCGCGAGCGTATCATTCATGGATGGGAGCCCGTGGCCTGGGGTGCCATGGGGCTGGCCACGCTGTATGCGGCGGTTTACATGGCGATGCTCCTGACACTGGCCGCCCTGTTGTTTCGCCGCAAGCCTCTGAACTGAACCATGCGCCGGCCCGTGCTCATGCTGCTGCTGCTGATGGTGTGCGTGCTCACACTCACCGGATTTGTGCTGCGGGAGGATGCGCTCCGGGGAAGGGACAACTCGAAATCCGCGCTGGCGGTCATCTTCGGCGATGGCCGGCGGCTGTTCGCCAACCACTTTCTGACCAAGGCCGACGAGTATTTTCATCGCGGCCGTTATCCCAGCATTTTTGAAATGGCCGAAACCCAGCCGGGCAACCATCTGGTTGAGAGCCTCGGGGAGGAGGAGGGGAATGAGCCGCATGTCCACGGACCGGATTGCGACCATGGGGCGGAGGAACCGGGTGCGGTTCATCCTGACCATGCGCACGACGGCCACGCTGGCGACGAGGAGTCCGGGCATGAGCACGATGCCTCCTGCGCGCATGCCGAGCCTGCGGGAAAGCCCGACGACTGGATTGCGCGGCTGGCGTCCCGATTCGAGCCCGATCGTCATGTGCATCTCGAGGGAGGTGGGGAGAAGGAGATGCTGCCTTGGATTCAGCTTGCCGTCGAGATGGACCCTCACAATGTGGACGCTTATACCGTTGGGGGGTACTGGCTTTGGCACATGGGCAAGCCTGTGGAGGCGGAGCGATTTCTCCGGGACGGGCTGCGCAACAATCCGGACAGTCCGGAGATTTATTTCGAGTTGGGCCGCCTTTCGGAGCGGCGGGCGAAGGATTCGCGATTGACCGCGAACCTTTATGCGCTGTCCCTGGAGAAATGGCACCGGGCCAACGATGGACTTGCGGAGCCGGACACTTTGGCCCTGGCGCAGATCCTGGGTCGTTTGGGCCGGGTGAAGGAAAGCCGGGGAGAACTGGATGCCGCGCTGGAGTGTTACCTCCAGTTGAAGGCCGTTTCGCACAGCGCCGAGGGCGTTCAGCGGCAGATTGACTCGATCCGGGAACAGCTCGCCCGCCAAACCCACACCCCCCAGTCCCGGTAAGCGTTGGTTTCGACTTTTGTTCGCCTGCGTGCCGTGGTTAATTGCGGCCCATGAACAAACGTGCGGCGCGAGTGCGCCGGGAGACCAAGGAAACCAAAATCCTCCTTTCCCTGAACATTGATGGGCGGGGCAGGAGTACCATTCGCACGGGCATCCCGTTTTTTGACCACATGCTGACCCTGTTTGCCAGGCATGCGGTCGTGGATCTGAACCTGCGTTGCCGGGGCGATTTGGACGTGGATGCCCACCACACGGTCGAGGATTGCGGAATCGCCTTGGGCCAGGCCTTCCGAGAGGCGCTGGGCGACAAATCCGGCATCCGGCGCTACGGCACCGGATTTCATCCCCGCAACCCCTTCACCGGAGAGGCGTATGTGCCGATGGACGAGTCTCTTGCCCGCTGCGTCATCGACTTCAGCGGCCGCAGCCACCTGGTCTGGCGCGGGATGAAAGACCTTGGCTTCAAGCGCGTCAGCCTGGCGGAGCGGAAGCAGGACGCCTCCAGCGCTTTCCGGTTCGGGTTGGCGCGGGAGTTTTTCCAGGGATTTGCCAACGAAGCGCGGAGCAACCTGCATCTGGAACTGCTCTATGGGGACGAACCCCACCACATCGTGGAAGGCCTTTTCAAGGCCTTCGCCAAGGCGGTGGATCTCGCCTGCCAGCA
>JALOTU010000452.1 GCA_025457725.1 Verrucomicrobiota bacterium | reverse complement strand
CCGCGCCGGGTGAGTTCGAGTTCCAGCTCCGAAATGCGGCGTTCGTAGGTTTGAAGCCGCTCCTGCAACGGGGCCTGGATCCGTTCGAGACGCGCCTCGAGCGACGCCATGTGTTTCGCCACCTCCGCCTGGACCCCGATCATTTCATCCATCTGGCTGGCCATCTGTTGGACCACATTGTCTTTGAACTGCCGGGCGAACTGCGGCATCAGCTTGGATCGGGCAAGTTCCTTGGCCCGCTCCGCCTGTCGTTCAGCCTCGAGGGCGCGGCGGCGCCAGTGCCCTGCCTCGTCGGGCAAGGCATCCACCACGGTGGTCCCGTCCCATCCGTCGCTGCCCGCGCTCTGGTGAATGATGGAGGTGCTCAGGACGGGGGTGAGTTCACGGCGACGGCGGCGTTGCGCCCAGACGAGCACGCCGATCAGCGCGCAGGCGGTGGAGCCCAGCAGGCCGATCAGCCAGAGGTTGCGCTCGCCGAGCAACTGCACGGAAACCGCCTTCACCGCCACCTCCTTCTCGAGGGCCGTCACCTTGGCCTGTTCCCGCATCGCGGTCAGCGCCGCCAACGCCTGGGTGTCGATCGTCTGTCCCTCGCGCACCACCACTTCCCCCGGCTCGAACTGCTTCATCTGTGTCAGGCCGGACACCGCGAGATCCCGGGCGCGCCCGGTGAGATTGGTGTCCACGCGGCAGTTGGGTTCCAGCAGGTCGAGCAGGAAGGACGTGACGGCCGGGCCCTGGTTCGAGCACGCCGCGCGGAGGTTCATCCGGGCCGTGCCCAGGGAAACCAGTCGATTGGCGGAGAACGGCTTGCTGGTGGCGAGCGCCACGGCTTCCTTCACATAAGTGCGCAGATCATCCACCTGGACAAGGTTGACCGTGCGGCTCGGTCCCCATCTGACGCCCGGAGGCAGGGCGTTATGACGCACTGGCACCCGCAGGACGTCCTCGAGTGGCGCGCACCAGTTCTCCAGATAATCCTCCCCGCGTTCCCCCGCGGCCCACAGCGGGAACGTTTCCCGCGGGACGGGCGGACCCGGGTTGAGGATCAGGAAGCGGTCGAGGAGGTCCTTGAACGTGTCTCCCTGAATGATCTCGGGTGTCAGTCGGTCCGTGCCGAAATTCGAGCGCAGCACATTGAGGAATTCCCCGCGCATCTTCTGGATGGAAAGACTGGCGTTGCTCCGGAGAAATGCCGCGTGGTTGGTGGAGTACACCACGAACAAGTCGATCTTGGCGGCTTCGCGTTCCCGGAGGATGCCCGTGGCCTCGTCGTCCACCACCAGGAGCCGGGTGTGCGTAAAGACATTGTTGGTTGCCACATCGCCGAGCCTGTAGGCGGGAGCGTCCTCCGCCCGGCATGCGATGGAAAGGGCCAGGGGGAGAAGAAGAACAAGGGAGTCGCGAAACACGGTGAAAAAGTAAGGTTCTGGTTTTCGATGACAACAACGAATGCTCCCGTCGCGCGACGCTGTTTCGATGGTTACTGGATACACGCGAACGATCAGTTCAACGACACGCCGCGCCGCACGTAGGTGGGCATGTCGAGATCCTCGCCGTGCAGCACCGTGGGCTCGCCCTTGTCGAAGCGGCCCTTGGACACCACTTCCAGCGGAAGCTGGCCCTGGTGCAGACGGGAGGAGGGTTTGCGTCGCACGCCTTTGCGCGCGGCCAGTTGTTCAATCCGGTCGGGAGCGATCTCCGGCGGAGGCGGGATGCAACGGGAACCGGAAGGACGCTGCCCCCCCGGGTCCCCGAGCAGCCGCGGAAACAGTTCATCCGCGGCAGACCCGGGTTCGGATGGGACGCGGCCCGAAGATTCCGCCGGTGCGGACTCGCGGAGCGCGCTGCCGCCGCGGCAGGAGGCAATCAGGGTGACGACGAGTCGGCCGCTGTATTCCGGGGAGGTGGCCACCCCCATGGCGACGCGCGCCCGGGGGCAGCCCCCGTTGATCTCGGCCATCAGGCGATTGATCTCGGCCATGGTCAGTTCCGTTCCGCTGACCACGCTGACCAGCAGGGAGTCGGCACGCTCGAGATCCTTGCCTCCGTCCAGCAGTGGATGCGCGCGCAGCCGTTCCAGCACCCCGGTGACACGTTCCGCGCCGGAACCTTCGGCCACAGCGAAAAGGTTTTCGGAATGCCGATCCCGGAGCACCGCGCTGAGATCCTCGAAGTTCAGTTCGATGGGACCCCGAAGATGGATCAGCCGCCAGACGGCCTGGACGCCATCGGCCAGGAGCCCGCCCGCCTTGTCGAACGTCTCCGCCACACTGGAATCCTCATTGATCAGCTTGAAGATCTTTTCGTTCGGGAGGCAGATGACGCCGTCCGCCGCCGCCTTGAGCGCTTCGAGGGCGCGCGCGGCGTTCAATCCGCGGGCCTCGCCTTCGCAGGCGAAGGGAAGCACCACGAAGCCCGTCACCAGGGCCCCCGCCTGGCGGGCCAGACGCGCCACGACCGGACTCACCCCGCTGCCGGTGCCCCCGCCGAGGCCGGAGACCAGAAAGACCAGGTCGGCGCCCTGACACAGTGGTTTGAGCCGGGAAAGGTTCTCCTCGGCCGCCTTGGCCCCGCGCCCCGGATCGCCTCCGGTTCCCAGACCGCGCAGCCGTTTGGATTCGAGCAGCAACCGGTGCGGGGCGGTCGAGCCGGCCAGGGAGGCGGCATCGGTGCTGATGGCCAGGAACTCGGCCCCCGGCATGCCGGCCTCCATGAGGCGATTCAGGATGGCCAGTCCGGCTCCGCCCACG
>JALOTU010000451.1 GCA_025457725.1 Verrucomicrobiota bacterium | reverse complement strand
GTTCCTCGCACAACACCTTCCGCACGGCGGGAACCAGCGCAGGATCCGGGCGGTTGAATTTGAGTTCGATGTTCAACTTCACCCGGCCGCGCACGCGGCGGATCACTTCGGCAAGGGTCGGGATGTGTTCCCCGGTGAACTGTGCCGAGAAGGGCCGCCCCACGTCGACCTGCCTCAACTCCGCGATGGTCAGGTCCTGCACCCGGCGCGAATCGCCGGCCACACGCAGCAGGTCGCCATCATGGATGACCACCACAGTGCCGTCCGCGCAGGTTTGGACGTCGAGCTCGATGTAGTCGCAGCCCACGTCGATGGCGGCCTGCATGGCCGCCATCGTGTTTTCAGGCGCCCGGGCGGAGAAGCCCCGATGCGCGGTGATGTCCACGGATGCCACGGGGTTCAGGTTCCGCGGCATCGCCCGGTCCGTCAATCCGGATGCGAGTGTGGGCGGATCAGAATTTCAGTCCGACCGAGACGAGCACGGCGTGGCTGATCCATTCGTAGGTTCCGTTGGCATTCTGATTGCCGAACACCTGTGACGGGCGGGAAGGGGCCTGGCTGCTGGTGACGGTGTGGGGCGGGCCGTAACCGAATTGGTAGGTGATATCAAACGACCATCCCTCGCCGCGGTAACCCGTGCCCGCGCAGAGGAAGTGCCGGTCCAGGTCAGCCACGAGGGGGGAGTAGTAATCATCCGGAACGGAGTTTTGGTTGAAGAAGTATCCGGCGCTGAACTGCCAGCCGTTCTTCAGGTAGTGCGTGACGCCAAACTCATACATCCAGCTCGCCTTCCACTTCAGGTTCACTGGAATCACCTGCTGGACGCCGGAGGGAGGGCGCTCGTCCTGGTAGAGGGTGACCGTATCGAAACTGCTCCAATCGGTGTAGTCCATGTTGAACTCGAGGTTCCACCGCGGGGTGGGCCGGTAGGAAACGCCAAACACGGCCGTCAGCGGGAATTGATACTCGATGTCCGCACCCACCGACTTGGCCGGATTGGTGACGGGTTGCAGGAGGGTGTCGGTCTCGCCCTGATAACGGGTCGTGGTCGTGCTCCGGAAGGTGGCCCCGAACGAGAGCTTCTCATCCGGCTTCCATAACAACCCGAAGTTGTACCCCAGGCTCACGCCATCCCCCTCGAATTGAAAGTAATTATAGAAGGGTTGGTAGGCTGCGCGCAGCCCCTGTTGCTGGCTGAGCTTGGAATAGTCCACCATCATCCCTCCCGCCAGCGACAGTCCCGGCGCAAGTTCCACGGCGAGGACCGGGTTCGCGCGGATGTACATCAGGGAGCCTTCGATGGCGACGGTGCGGAATCCGGTGTTCTGCGGCCAGGCCACGCTGGCTCCGTAGGGCGCGTAGATCCCCAGACCGGCGCTGATGGGCGAACCCTTCCACGAGTGGGTGTAGAAGAACTGAGGGGCGACGGCCTCGTTGTTGTTGATGTCGTAGGTCGTGCCGCTGTTGGGCCGACCCTCCGGCGGTTTAAATGTCGGATCGAAGTAGAGGATGTTGGCGCCCGCCCGCAACTGGTTGCCTTCGAGTTGGGTGATGCCGGCCGGGTTGTAGTAGATCGCGGACGGGTTGTCCGCGGTCGCGACGAAGGCCTCCCCGCGTGCGGCAGCGAAGGCATCCTGACTGACGAGCCGCATGCCATTGGCATGAACCAGCGCGGGGAGGATGGTCAGGAGCGCCGGCAGTACCAGGTTCAGGCGGTTGTTGTTCATTTCCCTTCAGGGTCGAATGCCTTACAGCCAGCCGACGCCCACATCGCGCGCAGGAGAGATGCCGAAGTGCAAGTCCGATTTCCGGAAGGATCGCGGCGGGGCGCGATTGAACGTGGCTGCGGTGGGGACGGCCTGCGCGCCGTCCACCGCGCCGAAGCAGGCGCGGAACGAATGACTGTGAGGGTGCGATGTTCAGGACTTCGTTCCGACCGCGCCGGACGCGGTCGGGGCCGGCGCAGGGCGCCCAGCCCTGCCTGGGGCGGCCTCAGCCGCCTTGGATCACGCTTACCACGGGATGCGCCGGGCAGGGAGCCTGGTGGAGCGAGGCCTTGTCCAGAATGGAGACAACCGTGGCTGCTTCGTGGTTGCCTGTGGGAGGGCCTGGATCCTGAATTTGGTTTGGTCGATAATCACCACTTTACATTGGGCGAGCAGAGGGCAGATTCAGCCCGTGAAGATTCTGGCTCGGTTCACGTTCTGTCTGATGTTGCACGGGGCTGTCACGGTTGGCGCCCAACCCATTTTCACCTCCCTGCACGTGTTCGGCGACAGCGTTTCCGCCACCATTTCCAATCCCAATGGTGGAAGCCTCTTCTACGGCAAGCGGTACTGCAATGGCCGGGTCTGGGTGGAGGATCTGGCGGGCTGGCGGGGGTTGAGTTTTGACATCACGAATTACAACCACTCGTACTGGGAGCATTACGGCAACGTTCTGCTGGGGGAGATGAGTGGCTATACCGCACCTGTGGATGCCGGCACCGCGCTGTTCGTGGTCTGGGTCAACAACGCGGACATGTTCCGCAACATCACCGACACCCCCGGCCTGGCCTTCGACGATAGCGATCTTGCCTTTTGGACGAGCGCGAACAATCAATCGCTGACCAATCACTACCGGGTGATCACCAACCTCTATTCGAAAGGCGTGAGAACGCTCCTGATGCCCAATGCGGCGGACCTCGCCCAAACCCCCGAGTTCGCCAACCATTATAGCCTAAATGAAGCCCAGCTAGCATGGATCGGACAGCGGACAGTCGAATATAACAACGGGTTTCGGCTCATGATCAGCAACGCGGCGTTGTCACTCCCCAACCTCACCATCTATTCGCCCGACATCTTCACGCTGTTCACCAATGTGCTGTCCAATCCGGCATCCTTCGGCATGACCAATCCTGGGGTGGGGGCGACAGAGGATGGATATTCCGACCTCAACGGGCCCGGTGCCGACTACGTCTACTGGGACTTCATCCATCCCACCGCCAAGTTTCAGCGGCTGTTTGCCGAGGAGGCGCGGAAGCTGATCTGGCCGACGAAACTCACCGGGATCAGCCAGTTGAACGGCACGAATCTGTTGAGCACGATGAATGTGCAGATCGGCCGGGTCCAGGATGGCGACGGGCTGGCGACGGGCAGGTGGAATACAGCACCAACTTTGTGAACTGGTCCGTGGTCAAATCCTTCGCGCGAACGAACACGAGTCCGACAATCTCCGTCCCTGTGTCCGGGGCGAAAGGGTATTACCGGCTGAAGATTCCTTCCAACTGGGTCTGGCCTTGACTGATCTTCCGGTCGCAGATGCGAGGGGTCACTCGAACACCGCTGGCTGCCCGGTGCTGGCCAGCACGGCCTGCCAGAGGGCGTCCTTCGGATCCACCCGCTTGCCGCCCTTTGAAATCAATTCCGTGGGCACATGGATGAACTGGTTGTGCAGGTATCCGATCACCAGTCCGGTCTTCCCCGCCATGCCGGCGTGCACCGCGTGCCGGGCGAATTGATCGCAGAG
>JALOTU010000450.1 GCA_025457725.1 Verrucomicrobiota bacterium | reverse complement strand
GAACTGGAGCTTGCCCATCAGCCCCTCGCGCGCCAGTCGTTCGGAGGCCCAGGAATTCTCCGCCACCAGTTGCGACGCCTCCGCCAGCCCGCCCAGTCGCGAACTGATCATTTTGAAGGCGATCAGGCCGGTGATCATGAACACCAGCGTTTGAAAGGTGTTCGCCCAGACCGCGCCGCGCAGTCCGCCGAAGAACACGTAGGAAAGCACGATCAGGCAGATCCCCCCCGCGCCCAGCCACGGCGGCACCCCGCCGCTGAGCGGATGCGGCTTCCCGTTGGGCAACTGCAGGGCAAAGGCGTCGGGAAACATCCCGGCCGTCGTCGCCTGAAGGAATTTCCCGGCGGAAATGATGCCCACCAGCAGGTAGGGAATCACCAGCAGCACCAGGACGGCAAACAGCATGTAGGAGAGCAGTGGCGACTCAAAGCGGTCGCGAAAGTAGGCGCATTGCGTGACATACCCGTGTCGTTTGCCAATCGCCCAAAGACGGATGCCGACGATGAAGAATACCGCCGAATGCACCAGGCCGGACCAGGAGGCCATCAATCCATAGACGCCAATCCCGGTGCTGTAGGCCTTGCCGGTCGAACCCACCAGGGCGAAACCGGTCATGGTGGTGCCGAAGATGGACATCAGCAGCAGGAACGGTCCGATGCTGCGGCTGACCACGAAATAATCCGCGCTGGTGCCGCGGAAGAACTGTTTGCTGACCAACCCAAGAACGATGAGCAGGGCCAGATAGCCGCCGATGACGAACAGGGGCACCAGCGAGGCCGCCTCCACTGTCGGGGTCATCGCTTCCCTCCCGCCGCCGGTTCCTCCGGCTCGCCGGCGTCGGCCCAGGCTTCGATTTCCGCGGGCCAGGCCCATTTGATTGCCGCCGCCCACACCAGTCCGGCGGCCAGCGAAAATGCCGCGTGATAGAACAATCCCACGGGCATGAATCCCAGGACCAGCGTCTTGTTGTCCCAGAACCAGAAGTCCTGGTGCGCGACGAACAACGCGAACACCAGAAACCACACGAACCGGCGGCCGGCAGGGCGGGGCGACGAACTCATGGGGTTATCGGGTTTCGGCGATCGCGTAGAGATGGGTCATGGTGCTCACATAGAGCACCCCGTTGGCTTCAATGGGGCTGGAATAAATCGGACCGGGAAACATGGTTTCAAAAATCGGTTCGTCCTTCGCCGGGTCGAAATCCTTGCGGGCGGGAAGAATCACCAGGTCGCCATCCTCGTCGCCAACATACACCTTGCCGTCCCCCACCAGCGTCGATCCCCAGATGTGCGCCTTCATGTCATACGTCCAGTGCAGCTCGCCGGTGTCCGCGTCCAGGCAGTAAACGTAACCGGAGTAGTCGGCGACGAACAGCAGGCCGGTCTCCGGATCGATCGAAACCGTGGAGATGGTCCGGTGAATCTTGTCGAAGGTCCACAGGGCCTGGTCGCGCGGCACGACGCCCTCTTGATTCAGCGGCACGCACACCAGGTTGCCCACCCCTTCGCCGTGCTCGGGATCCTGGCCGATGGCCACATAGGCGCGGTCCTTGTAGATCACCGGGGTTGAACTCGGGATCGTTCTCCACCGGGACCGGGGCGGGATCGAAGGCGTAGAGGCGGCCGTCGCCCGCGCCAAAGATCACCGCCGGCTTGCCGTTCACCAGACCCGAGGCGGGTGTGGACCAGTTGCAATGCATCAGGCGCGCACTGATGCCGCTCATTTCCTCGCCCAGATAGGCCCCGGTCATCTTGTCGAGACAGACCAGCGTGGGCGACTGGGGGGAGGGGATGTTCAGGTGCGACCAATCCTGTCCGTTGCTGGTGGTGGCATACACGCGGTCGCCGAGGATCAACACCGCGCTGCTGGCCACGTTGTGCGGGAACACCCCCAGTTCCTCGCGCATGTCGTAAACCCAGAGGATGTCCGCGTCCTTGGGCCCGACCTCGATGGGGGGATTTCCCGGTCCGGCCATGTATTTGCCTTCGTCCTGAAATCCCTGGTTGCCGTCAGCCTGGCCCTTCACGTCCAGGCACATGACCTCACAACGGCTGGTGACGATATACACCCGCTCGCCGTCCACCGTCGGGGAGGAACAGATGCCGAGGAATTCCCAGTCGCTCACCTTGCCGGCGCCCAATTTGGGGACGGCCAGCTGCCAGAGGAACTCGGCGGTCTTCTCGTCGAAACAATACAACATGCTGTGGTCGCCCTTGATCTTTTCGTCGCGCGGCGATTCGTTGTTGGTGCCCACGAACACGCGCCCGTTGGCCACCGTGGGGTTGCCATAGGTGGAGGATCCCATCTTCGCCACCCAACGGATGTTTTTCGTGGTGGCCGGATCGACCTCCTCGGTGCCTTTCTTGAACTTGCCGACGTCGAACGAAGCGGGGAGGTTTTTGGCGGGCGAATACATGTTGCGCGCGTTGTCGCGCCCCCACTCGGGCCAGTCGGCGGCCGGGGCGATGAGGGGCAGGAGGCTGGCGGCGGTGATGGCCAGGAGTGTTCGGGAGTTCATCATGGTCATGAAGATCAGGGGTTAACCGTCAGGGTTGGTCGTTGGCGGTGATGCGGACGTTGTCCACGTAAACCGGGAAAAGGCTTTGCGGCGAGAAGCCGAACAAGCCGGGCGCGCCCTGGCGATTGGCCGCGCGGTGCGGCACTTCGATGGTCCACGCGTCCGGTTCCGGTTCGCCCGTCGGCCACGCTTTGGCGCGGATCATACCGGAACCATCGGGGGCCACATCCACCCGGCTCTTGAGCGTGTACCAAACATTCTCCTTCCAGCGGAACGGCACGGAGACCTTGAGCCGATCATGGTTTGAGCTGACTTCCAGGATCTGCGCGTTGCCGACCAGGGTGATGAAGTAGCGCTGGTTGATCACGCCCACATTGGATTTGGTCCGCCGGTTGCCCTCGGTCATCACATCCGCCTCGATGGTGTAAGCGGACAGGTTGTCCGGTCCGATGAACGTAATGGCCCGCTGGAACAGCACGTTGTCCAGCGTTTTGCGCAGGACCTTGTTGCCATCCTGCTCGCGGATCTCCCACTTGAACCGCGCGCCGATCCACGGCAGGGGCGGATAGGCGAATCGGGCTCCGGCCTCGATATGCCCTTCCGGCTGGGTTTCCACGATCTCAAACGACTCGAAATCCTCGGTGAAGGGAACCGAAGGCAGCACCCGGCCGCGGACAAAACCCGTCAATCCGTCCTGCGTGGCCTTGAAGGCTCCTGCCGAAGGCACCACTTCCTTGTCGGCGCGCAACGCCCCATGCTGCAGCGAGGCGTTCATCTTCGACTTCACCTTCGCCGTCGGCGGGATGAAGGGCTCGAAGGCGTCGAGTTGGTCCGCGCCGGTCGTGTTCACCGTGAGTCCTTTCGAGTCGAGCTGGCGGACGCGCAGGGCATGTTCATCGCCCGGGGCCAGCAGCAGGTCGGAGGGGATCAATTGCAGGGTGGTGGCTTTGCCGGGCGCCGGGCCAGCGTCCGGTTTGGGCCAGTGGGCCAGGCCGGGATTGTTTCCCGGTTTGCCCCAGCAATAGAGCTTGGACTTGGTGTGCAGGTAGAGTTTGCCGTTCCAGGCCGTGGGCGCGCCCAGGCAGTCGCCTTCCAGCTTTTCCTCGTCGAGGATCTCCGCGCCGGTGGCGCTGGGTTTGAGGATGTAAAGGGTGCCGTTCTCCATGGGCACGTAGAGCCGGCCTTCGGCGAACAGCGGCGAGGCGTGAAGCTGGCTGTTGGCGAGCTTCTTCAGCCAGAGGATCTCGCCCGAGTTGGCGTCCAGACACACCAGCTCCCCGGTTCGCGTCACCTGGAAGATCCAGTCGCCCGCCAGCACGGGTGAACTGGTGAACATGGCCAGCGGTTGCCGCCACAACTCGTAGGAGTGATCGAGCACCACCGGCTCCTTCGCGTCCGCCGGCGGGACCGGCCCGAGCTTGATCGCCACCATGCGGCCCACCTCCGAGGCGTCCAGGTTCTCGCCCTCGTGAATCGCAATGAGCTTGTTGTTGTCGTGAATCAGCACGGAGGAATTGACGCCCGCCAGGGACAGGTGAAACCGCCACAACGGCTGCCCCGTGCGCGCCTCGACACAGACCAGATTGCCGCAGCCGGTGCCCGCATAGAGCACCCGGTGCCCGTCGAGCCACCCGAGCACGGGTGAGGAAAAGGAACTGTCCTTGGGCGGCGTGCCCGGGGTCGAGGACCACACCAGCTCGCCCGTCTTCGGCAAAGAACCGGTCCCGGGCCGGGCCATCCGCGCCCCAGTAGGAGGTGATGCAATGATGAATCACCAGCCCGTCCTCAATCACGGCGGCTCCCCGGCGCCCGTTCGGAAAGGTCAACACGCCGAAGCGTTCCATCATCGACACTTCCCAGAGAATGGTTCCGTCGCGCGAGACACACACGAAGATGCCCGCGCCCGTCATGAGATAAATGTTGCCGGTCTCGGCATCCACCGTCGGGGCGCCAATGGCGTAGCGGTCGTACACCACATCGCTCAGAAAATCATTGAACCCGATCTCCCACAGCAAGCGGCCGGTCTCGGCGTCCAGGCAGCCGAGATACTCGCGCAGATCCGCACCTTTCCCCCGGTAACCGTAGGTGTACACCCGGCCGTCGGCGATCACCGCCTCGCCGCGACCGGCGATGTCGTAGGCCCAGAGCAGGTTCTCCGCGCCCACCGTCTCCGGCAGTCCGACCTCGTCCGAGGTGCCGTTCTGGTTGGGCCCGCGCCAGTGCAGCCAGCCATCCACCGCGCCGGCCGGGGCCAACACCCCCAACAGGAAGGAAAGGACCGCCAAGACGGCTTTGCGCTGGAGTTGCAACGGGTTTCTCATGGTCTCAATGGGTTCAGTCGCGCGAATGGGAATCAACGATACAAGTAATGGACGCGATGGCGCCAATATTGTTCAAGCAATCGAGGTTGGCAAGAGATAATACCTAGACGTATTATCGCGGCGCCATGCCCGCGTCCTCTGATGGATCAAAGGATCAGCTGCTGCCCCGGACCCTTCCGGTGGTGCTGCGCCACTCGTGGTACGCCCTGAACCAGGCGTTTCGCCGGCGGATAGCGCATCTGGGCCTGACTCCGGACCAGTTCACCGTGCTGCGGAACCTGGCCGAGGCGCCGGGTCTGACCCAGCAGGAACTGTGTTCCCGCATGGCCAGCGACCCGAATACGGTGGCCGCCCTGACCGCCCGGATGGAAAGCGAGGGCTGGATCGAGCGGGTCGCCTGCAAGCGGGATCGGCGCGCGAATCGGCTGCGATTGCTGGCGCCCGGCAAACGGAAATTCAGCGCCGCCCGGGGGATCGCGCTGGCGTTGCAGGAGGAGGTGTCCGGGTTCTTGGATCCGGCCGAGCTCGAATCCTTCCTCGGCACCCTGTCCCGGCTTGCCCGGTCCTGTCAGGCAGCCCTGCGCCAGAGTCCGCCAAAGTCCCGGAGCCGCGCCCGAGTGTGAGCGAGGTAGGGACGGCCTGCGTGCCGTCCCCGCGCCGCAGCAGGCGCGGAACGGATTGCGGTGAGCGTGCGATGTCCGGTGTTCGTTCCGACCGCTGGACGCGGTCGGGGCCGGCGCACCGCGCCCAGCCCCACCATGGGCGACGGCTTGCGGATTGAAGGAATCCCGTTACGGTGTCGTCCGACAATCATGCCTGAGCCAAGGGAATCCGATCACATGACCCCGTTCGGTGCTCCGATGTTCGACTGGCAACCCCGCCCGCGACTGGTATTCGGCGCCGGGCAGGTGGAACGCGCCGGCGAACTCGCGCGTGAGCTGGGCGGGCGGCGGGTGCTTCTGGTGACGGATGCGGGGTTGTCCGTGACGGTTTACGATCGTGTCATCGAGAACCCGACCACGAGTTGCGTGGAAGCCTGCCGGACGCTGGCGCAATCCGCCCGCGTGGACTTGATCGTTGGCCTAGGGGGCGGCAGTTCCATGGACACCGCCAAGGGCTGCAATTTTCTGCTGACCAACGGCGGGCGGATGGAGGATTACTGGGGCGTGGGCAAGGCCACCAAGCCCATGCTGCCGCTGCTTGCCATCCCCACCACGGCCGGCACGGGCAGCGAGTGTCAATCCGCCGCGCTCATCACCCGCGAGGACACGCACCAGAAAATGGCGTGCCTCGATCCCAAGGCCGCGGCGCGCATTGCGCTGCTCGATCCCGAGCTGACCCTCTCCCAGCCTGAACGCGTCGCGGCATGCACGGGCATCGACGCCCTGGCGCATGCGGTGGAGTCCGCGGTGACGACCCGTCGCAATCCGATCTCGCAGACTTTCTCGCGCCAGTCGTACCGATTGTGTTCGCAAAACCTGCCCCGGGTCTTCGCCGAGCCGCACAACCTGGAGGCGCGGGGCCGGATGCAGCTGGGCGCGGCCTTTGCAGGCATGGCCATCGAGAACTCGATGCTGGGCGCGGCCCATGCCGCCGCCAATCCGTTGACCGCGCGGTTCGGATTGGTTCACGGCACGGCGGTGGGGCTGATGCTGCCGCATGTCGTGCGGTTCAATGCCGCGTTGCCGGAGGTCGGCGACCTTTATGCCGAGGTGCTGGAGATCACCGGTGCTGATGCGGGGAGCCGGCTGGCGGCTCAGCTCGAATCGATGTTGAGCCTCGCCGGCATGCCGGGTTCCCTTGCGGATTGCGGTGTGACCGCCGAGGCGGTGCCGCGGTTGGCGGAAGAGGCCGCGAAACAGTGGACCGCGCAGTTCAATCCGCGACCGATCAGCGCGGCGGATTTCCAACAGCTCTACGAGGCGGCCTTCTCAAACCGCGGCTCCATTCCGTCCGTGAGGCTGCAGCGCGCCTGAACCTGTCGGAACCGGGTGGATCCCAACCCGGATCTATGCATTTGAACAGGAGGCAGAAGAGAGAGCAGAGCTTTGGGACAAAATCAAAATGCCTCTTCAGAATCCACCCGAGCACTCACTGAATGGTGAGCCTATGCGGTTCATCCCGATTCACTG
>JALOTU010000449.1 GCA_025457725.1 Verrucomicrobiota bacterium | reverse complement strand
ACAACCCATGACCCATGGGCGGGCGAGGGCGACATCATCACCCAGCTCATCGCCGAGTTCCGGGCCGCCCCTTAGCCCGGGAGGTATCGCCGGCTTTCCAGCCGGCAAGTTGAACCCACCGCATGCCCCCCTATCCCCAGGCCGGTTAAAAACCGGCGCTACCCCGAAAACGAGCGATGCGCGCGGGAGGAATCCGGCGCGCCTGGCGCGCCTGGCGGCTTGTCATGTCCGGGCGCAGCCCGCAAGCTCCGCGCTTTCCCCGGTGGCGTCGGGGATGGGAATTATCCGCTGCGAGATCCGATTCCAAATGATCCGCCTGCTCAACGTGCTGACCAATTGGTTCCCGGCCTGGGTGCTCGGGCTGTGTGCCGCCGCGCTCGTGCGACCGGCGTGGTTTACCTGGTTTTCCGGCCAGAGCATTGTCGTCGGTCTGGCGGTGATCATGTTGGGCATGGGCATCACCCTGAGCGTGGAGGACTTTCGTCGGGTGCTGACCATGCCCCGCGCCGTGGCGGTCGGCGTGCTTTGCCAATACTCCATCATGCCGCTGCTCGGATTCGGCTTGGCGCGGCTGTTCCAACTGGAAACCTCCCTGGCCGTCGGACTGATTCTGGTGGCGTGTTGCCCGGGCGGGACGGCCTCCAATGTGGTGGCCTACATTGCGCGGGCGAACGTGGCGCTGTCCGTCCTGATGACGATGTGTTCCACCTTTGCGGCGGTGTTCATGACGCCGATGCTCACCCGCTGGCTGGCCGGAACCTATGTGCCGGTCGATGCCTGGGCCTTGCTGCTCGACACGGTCAAGGTGGTGCTGGTGCCGGTGCTGGCCGGGCTGGCCTTGCACCACCTGTCTCCCCGGGCGGTGAAAGTGATATTGCCGATCGCCCCCCTGGTGGCGGTGATCACCATCGCTCTGATTTGCGCAAGCATCGTGGGACAGAGAGCTGCCGACATCAAAGCCTCCGCGGGCTCCCTGCTGGGCGCCGTTTTCCTGCTGCACGCGGGTGGGTTTGGCTTGGGGTATTTGTTCGCGCGACTGCTGGGATATGACGAATTGATCCGGCGCACCATCAGCACCGAGGTGGGCATGCAGAACTCCGGCCTGGCCGTGGTGCTGTCGCGCAACTTCCCGGATCTGCCCGCAGCCGCCACTCCGGGCGCGATTTCGGCGGTGATGCATTCGCTGATTGGCAGTGCGTTGGCGGCCTTTTGGCGTCGGCGATTGCCTGACCTTCCGTCGGAGAAGAAGGACTCCGTGTAACGGGCGGGTTGCTGCGGACCGGGACGTTTGCAGGCAGCCCGGCTTATGCTTCGCCATCCGGATGAGCCGGGCGCGTGTTCGAGTGGCTCGCCCCCCTGATCAACCCGGGTGATGTTCCCCATGTGCGCCGGCTTCCCATGCCCGGTGTTGCCCATGAAGGATTGCGGTTGGGGGCGGACCGCGCCCGCCACTTCATGGACGCCCGGAAGATCCGGACATCAGCCGGCCGGCCAACGGGAACGAAGTGTTCTTCATGGCCATCACCACCACCAGGAATCCTCCGGGAAAACAGGATTGAACTCGCCCCCCGGCGACCGGATACTTCGCCTTGAGCCGGGTTCCGAAGCGACCGCTCGACGCGTTGATGAACGACTGGAACATCCAATCCCGAGCCCACGCCTGCAGCGCCTGCGAACGGCCGTTCGCGGACAAGACCCCCTATCACACCGCGCTTTTTGAGGACCGGGAGGGACTGCAGCGCAGCGATGTCTGCCCGGAGTGTTGGGAGGCGCAAGCGCAGGAGGATCTGCGTGCCCGGAAGGGCTTTGTCTCCCATTGGCAGGGGGTTTATGAGGCGCCGCCGCCGGTGACCGAACCGCTGCAAAAGGCAACCGCCGAATCGCTGTTGCGACGGCTCATCGAACTGGACGATCCGAAGTACATCCCCGCCGGCTACATCCTGGCCGTCATGCTGGAGCGCAAACGCATCTTGAAAGTGAAGGAGGAGCTGCGCCGCGACGGCCAGCGGGTGTTTGTGTATGAACATTCCGGGAGCGGCGACGTCTTTACCATCGTGGATCCCGACCTTCAGCTCGACCAGCTCGACGTGGTGCAGCGGGAGGTGTCGCTGCTGATGGAGCATGGGCTCAACCCGCCGCCGGCCCCGGAACCTGCGCCCGAAACCGGTCCGGAGGCGGTCGCGGATGAGCTCGAGGGAGATTGCGCCGCCGTTCCGGAAGGACGCGCCACCTAGGCCAGGAGGGCATGTGGGCGCGCTAAACGATCTTCAGTCGCGGCTGGGCTACAAGTTCCGCGACATCGCGCTCCTCAAACTCGCGCTCACGCATCCGTCCATCACGCAGGAGCCGGCCTCCATCCGCCAGCACAACCAGCGTCTGGAGTTTCTGGGGGATGCCGTGCTGCAGCTGATTCTGACCCTCGCGCTCTACGAACGCTTTCCCGATCTCGACGAGGGGTCGCTGACCAAGGCCCGCGCCCAGATGGTGAATCGCAATGCCCTGGCGGCGCGCAGCCGCAAGCTCGAGCTGGGCGACCACTTGATCCTCAGCCGGGGGGAGGAACTGCACGGGGGCCGCAGTCGGATCTCCGCCCTGGCGGACACGGGAATTCGAGGAAAGCATCGCCGAACTGCCGCAGGTGTCCGCGATCGCCAATCCCAAAGGCGAGCTGCAGGAATGGCTGCAGGCCGGATCCACCGAGCCGCCGCACTACCGCATGGTGTCCGCCACCGGCCCGGACCACGATCGCGAATTCGAGTGCATCGTGCTCCACGAAGGCGAGGAACTGGCCCGCGGACAGGGCAAGAGCAAGAAGACCGCGGAAACCAACGCGGCCCTGGCCGCCCTCGAGTTGTTGAAACAAAAACAGGCGGACAGTGGCGGCAAGCCGCCACGGCGAAAGCGCAAACCCAAAGCCGCCCCCAAAACCGCTTCACATGAAAAACCTGTTTGAACTCCATCCCAAACTGTTTCTCGGGGTGGTTCATTTGCCTCCGCTGCCCGGCGCCCCGGGCTGGGACGGCGACATGGATCGCCTGATCAACCACGCGGTGATCGATGCCGTCGCCCTGAGCCGTGGCGGCGCGCACGCCCTGTTTATCGAGAATTTTGGCGACATGCCGTTCGCCAAGGGACCCGTGGGGCCCGAGACGGTGGCGGCCATGGGGGTCGTGGCACGGGCGCTGCAGGACCACGTCAAACTGCCCATCGGCTTCAATGTGCTGCGCAATGATGCCCGGGCCGCGCTGGCCCTGTGCGCCGCCTGCCGCGGCAGCTTCATCCGCGTCAATGTCCATTCCGGAGTCATGCTGACCGACCAGGGCCTCATCGAGGGCAACGCGTTCGAAACGGTGCGATACCGGCGCCAGATCGCCCCGCAAGCGCAGATCTTTGCCGACGTCCACGTCAAGCACGCCGCGCCGCTGGGACCGGGAAGCATCGAGGACACCGCTCGGGACACGATCGAGCGCGGTTCCGCTGACGCCTTGATTGTCTCCGGCATCGGCACCGGGCAGGCTGCGGACCTGGCGGATCTGGAACGCGTCCGGAACGCCCTGCCGCAGGCGCGCCTCCTGATCGGCAGCGGCGTCACCCGGGACAACGTGAAGGAATACCTTCGGCACGCGGACGGCGTGATTGTCGGGACCTCGCTCAAGTTTGGAGGGCAGGTGGGCCGGCATGTGGACGCCCGGCGCGTTGCCGCGCTGGCAAAACTCATCGAATCCTGAACAGCCGGCGGTTGCCCTTGCAGAAAGGGCCGCAGCCCCCGATAATGGCTCCAATTCAATCATGAGTACGATCGACAAACCGCTTCCGAACAGCGGCCCGGGTGAATCGCGCCGCTCCTTCCTGAAACGCGCCGGGGCGATTGGCGCCTTCGCCGGCGCCGCCCCCTTCCTGCGGGAACCGCTGTATGGCCAGACCCAGGCGCCCTCCGCGAATGTGACCGGCGCCAACAACCGGATCGTGCTGGGCATCATCGGCACCGGCTCGCAGGGCAGCCACCACATTGACCTCCTCAAAAAGCACGCAGCGGAGAACGAGATGGCCATCGGCGCCGTCTGCGACCTTTATCAAAAGCGGCTGGAGGCGGCATTGGCCCAGGCCGGCCTCGAGGCGGGCGACGGCTGTCGCGAGCACGAACGGTTGCTTGAGCGAAGCGACATCGACGCCGTGATCATTGCCACCGTGGACAACTGGCACGGACAGGTCACCCTCGACGCCCTGGATGCGGGCAAGCATGTCTATTGCGAGAAACCGATGACGCGCTATCTCCAGGAGGGATGGGACGTTTATGACAAGGTCCGGTCCACCGGCAAGATCTACCAGTACGGCTCCCAGTACACCGCCGATGCCGTGTATCACCAGGCTGCGGACTGGATTGGCGACGGCCTGCTGGGGCCGCTCGTGTGGGCGCAGAGTTCCTACTGCCGCAACAACAAGAACAACAGCGAGTGGACTTTCCCCGCCGACCCGGACGCCAATCCCGACAACCTCGACTGGAACCGCTGGCTTGGCCGGGCGACCCGGATGCCCTGGACCCCCGACCGTTACTTTTCCTGGCACAAGTATTTTGATTACAACTCGGGCATCCTGGGCAACCTCCTCAGCCACCGGTTCCCGCCGCTGATGCTGGCCACCGGCAGCCCGGAATGGCCGCGTCGCGTCGTCTGCACCGGCACACGGAAGGTCTCCACCGACCGGGAGATCCCCGACACCACGCACGTGCTCGCGGAGTTTCCCGACGGCCTGACCTGCGTCATCGCCGGCAGCACGGTGAATGAGATCGGGTTGCAGGACATGATCCGCGGACGGCAGGGCACGCTTTACTTCTCCGGGGACCGCGTGGAATTTCGTCCCGAACGGCTCTTTGCGGATGAGCTGGACCAGGAGACGTTCACGGACACGAACCCGGTGGGCAAGATCGAGAACCTGCATCGGAACTTCCTCGACTGCATCCGCAGCGGCGACACCCCGCACGGCAACGTCGAGCTCGCGGTCAAGGTCAACACCGTCCTCGGTCTGGCTGAGATGTCCGAGCGCATGAACCTGGCCCTGCTGTTCGATCCCGACACACGCACCATCACCACCGGTGAAGGCCGCCAGGTGGCCCCGCTGACCTACGACACGGTACTCGGATGAGAGGAAACCCCTGATGATGACAAACCCGGTTCCAGCCCCCGCCGCACGCCTGTCGGCCCTCGCCCTGTCCATCCTCGGCCTCCTGGTCTTGTCGAGCCCGGGG
>JALOTU010000448.1 GCA_025457725.1 Verrucomicrobiota bacterium | reverse complement strand
GCGGCTCCATGCAGGGCGGCGGCGCTGAGCAGGCCGATGTAGTAGGGCAAGTCCAGCGAGCGCATCAGGTCGTCCAGGAACCAATCAGAGGGCGGGATAACATCGGCCGGCCATCACCGACCTCCGCCACCCAAGCCGCGAACCGCCGCATCACGCCCTCAGGTTCCGGAAACTCCAAGGCCTGCCCGCGGTTGTCATCAGGGCGGATCCTGCTGGGAAAAAGTGGCGTGATCACCTATTTTTCAAGCATGCAAAACGAACTCGACGGATGGGAATTGACACAGGGACAGGCGAATATGGAGCTGATTGAATCCCCGACGGTTTCACAGGTGATTGCGGCGCTCGAAGGGTTGAATCCCGGGCACGCCAATCCCTTCATGATCCTGGTGGCACCACCACTGGCCGGCGACGCGGAGGCCAACTACTTCCAAGCCTTGGCCGAGCCTGACGGATACCTCTGCGAGGCACGTGTTCACGATGGTGCGGAATACTGCCACTCCCGCGCCTTCCTGCCGGACGAGGAGGGCGGGGTGGGCGAGGATGATGAAGCGAGCCTGCCGAACCTCACGCAAACCATCCGCATGATCACCGCCTTCATGGCGAACCCGTGCGAACTCCCGGAGTTGGAAGACGTGGTGTGGGTGGACGTGACCGGGCAAGTGGATCAACATGGGTCCAACCTGGATGGAGCCTGAGTCTCAGGCGTCCCTCAGGATCACGCGGGCCGACAGCTGCAGCCAGTCGCCGAGCCAGCTCTTGGATTCGAGACGGGCGAAGAGGAGTTTGCCGGCATCCATCAGGCGGGCCGGGATTTCATTCCGATCGCGCGGGAGGTAGCCGAGTTTGTCTCCGCCACCGGTGAGGACGACAACCGCGTGCGCATCGTGGGCATTCTCAGGTTCACGCCGCAGCACCAGGTGGTCACCTTCGGCAAGGGTCGGCTCGATGCCGCGCAAAGACCTGCGGCCTGTGCCCGCCACGTGGGTTTCCATCAGGACGATCTCCTTGGCAAAGGGCGACGATGTTCCTCCCGGCTGCATGTGCGCGTGCAACAAGGCGAGTTGTTTTTGTTCGATGGCGGTCAGGGAGCAATCACTCATGGCGTTCAGTGGTCGAGGAGTTGGTTGAGCCAGTGGCTGCGTTCGTCGCGCAGCGCTTCGCCGGTGGTGATGCGTTCGTCGAGTTCCGCCTGGCGGGCGGCAACGGCGGCGGGATCTTCGAGCAGCGGCAGTTGATTGAAGGGCCATTCCTTGCGACGCTTCGCATGGGACTCCAACAAGCGGTCGAGTTGTTTGCGGAACCGCAGCACGGATTCGCGCAGGGCTTCCATTGAGTCGGCCGTGTCCGGTTGCCGCGAGTCGCGGGTGACAAGTTCCAGGGCTTCCAGTTCATCGACATCCTGCGCCTTGTAGGCGGCAAGCACGCGGTGCCAAAGTTCCACATCGGTGTTAGTCTGCACCGGGTGTAGGTCCGGATGCAGCCTGCGGGCAAGCACGCGGAAACAGGAACGCAGCCGCCGCGCGATTTTGACATCCAGCAGATATTGCAGCATGCCCCGGTGATGGGTGAGATCGTCGATCTCGGCCTCCAGCCGTGCCTGCCACTCGGCGAACTCGGCATCAAGAATGGCCTGGATCTCCTCGTAATCGATCTCCCGGCCGGTGTTGATGCAGGCCTGCACCAGCTCCGCCTCGCGCTTCAGGCGTGCGGCTCCGATCTCAAGTTCGTGTAGGCGGAAGAGCCGGTCGGCGAAGGCGGCGGCATAGCGTCCGATCACGACAGGACGGGCGTCGTGAAGCGAGTGGAGGTCGGTCAGGACGGCGGCAATCTGCGACTGAAGAGCCTCGCTTTCCTGCTGCAAAACGCGCCATTCGGGGTGCGGAATCGGGGAGGTTTTTGACATGGATGAATTGAAGCGTTTCGAGCACGTATCCGCAAGCAATTCACGCCTTGATGACAACCTGTTTTCAGACTGGAAAACAAGGGGGTTTGACGCATTTTTACCAACTCGAATCCGGGGCCTGAAATGGTGCCGGAAATATATCAACTTATTGACCGAATTGTCTTGATAACCGGGCCGGTTTTTATTAACTTTTTTCCGACATCAGGAGTGCCCGCCGCGAGGTGGGCCGGCAACCTGGCAGAGACGCCAAGGTGCCTCCGCGGAGCGATCCGCGGGATGTGGGAAACGGGACCAGACAAACCCGTCCAACCAAAGTCTCACCGGAATTTTCCGGTATCCGCGCCGATGCCGTCGGGACGGGTGCCTCACCTTCCGGGGCTCATGGTGTCCCAATTCCAAACCAACCGCATCATGACCCCCGCCATCAGCAACCCCGTCGTCAGCCGTCCCGTCATTTCCCGCCGCCAGAAGCTCGCCGGACCCAACCACCACCTCTGGTTCAACCATGGAACCTGGTGGATCCACTACACCATCCACCTGCCGGACCACACCAAGGCCCGCCGCCGCAGAAGCCTCCACACTTCCGACCCGGAAACCGCCCGCCACCTGCGCGACCGGATCCTTTCCGGCAACATTCCATGCCACTACGCCGCATGAGATTTTTTCAACTATTTTCAACCTGCCCCCACATTTGTCCCACCCCAACCGATAGAAGGAATCCATGAAAGACCCCACAACGCCCGCCAAATCCTCCATCCACCCCGCGATCAACGCCCTGCTGGCCAGCCTGCGCACCGGAGATCCGAAGATCCACAACGGCCTCGGCCTGTGGCCGGTGTTCGCCGATTGCCGTCCCGAACCGGCCTACCTGAC
>JALOTU010000447.1:2163-4940 GCA_025457725.1 Verrucomicrobiota bacterium | reverse complement strand
GTAAATGTTTCCCATAATAGTTCAGCAAGTTGTGTTCAGTGGTTGACATTTTGCCTCTCTGCCCGGGCGGGACAAGCAGAATGTGACCGGCCACACGCCGAGGAAGTGCATCCGGGAAAAAAGCGCAGCCGATCCATGGGGTGGGGAGCCGCTGCGTCGGCGCCCGACTGCGCGGCAGCTCAGCCCTCCCGAAGCGACATCCCGAACCGGGGCGCGGACATTCTTGTCCGCGAGCTGGATGCGACAGATTCGCGCGGACAAGAATGTCCGTGCCCCGTCACCTGGCGGATGGGGAGCTTTCGCGATTTCAACATCCGGCCTTGAGCCTTGTACGCCGGCACGTCGCGTCCGGTTTGGAAACAAAAAGTCCCTGTCCGGCGAACTGACCGGACAGGGACATTACGGCGGTACAACAATGGGGGATGGGAGTGCGCCACGCTCTCTTTCCCGTGCCGACATTAGGCGCCGCTCAGGGCTGCCGACTTCCCGACGCTATTCTCCACGGCAAGCGGAGTTTTCGGCCTCGTAGCAGGGCCGTCCAGAACCTTGCGGCTTCTGGATTCTCGAGTGAGGCTTTTCAGCTCGCTTCGGCCGATGGTTGCGCCACCGGCTTACGAACCAGGTCAACACACGTCTGTGACTTTTGCTCAGCGTCTTGACCAATTAACTCCGGGTCGGCCACCGCTTTTGGCGGTGCGTTGGCCCGGTGTCACGGGTCTCGCCTCTTAACTCTCAGGTCGCCTTCGGCTCACAGTTCAGCGGTGCCGTTTGTGGCATCGCCGAGTTTCCGGAAAGGTTTCACCGGCCCTGCCGTGGGCTGGTGGCTTTCCCGGTGAAAACGCCCGCTTTGTCCGGCTTTCGTCGGTTTTCGGCGGACGGGTTTTCTTCGGTTTTCCCGTCGTGGCGTCTCGCACCGTGCTGGCGCGCAGTAGCGACCATTGACCCTCTGGGTCACTGCGATTCGTGCAAGCCCGAAACCAGCCTGCACTACCTGACTCGATTCGGAACGGCTTCTGATCGTTCCTAACCGCCAAGCTCCTTGTTCGCGTGACTGACGGTGCGCGAACACCGTCAGAGGAACTGGTGAATTGTGCCCCCAGAGCGTAACCTGGATTGCTCTCTGAGAGGGTCGGACCAGCCAGCCTGTCCCGACCTTTCCCCGGTCACCCGGGATTATCCTGAGAAGACCCACCGGCAGTTTGTTTCACCCGCCGGCTTCTTTCTCGTTCTTTCAATGAACTGCTTAGAGCATATCAGCATGGCGCCAAAAGCCCACTGAATGTTCTTCACAGGATATTGACCGGCCACGCTCCGCCAGACTTCCCCGGCAGGGCGCAAAGCCCCAATAAACTCAGGACGTTGCCTCCACGCAGCCCGCAGGATATTCACCAAGTGGAAAAGGGCACCCGCAGGCCGGTGAACAACTTGTCCGGAAGGATTCAACGGTAACCTCGACTGCTTATGGATTCTGCATCCAACGAATCCGTTATCATCTTGCCGGGCAGCCCTACCATTTGGCTCCCCGGACTCGGGTCCCTGACAAGCAGTTCAATGCTCAGCACTGACGACGCAGAACATCAGGACGTCGATCCGGCGGGCGGGAGGTGCCAGTTCTCCTTGGGCACGTGGAGGGGTTGGGCGGGGTCGGCGCGATAATGTGGTGACATGATTTGCACCCCGTAGTCATTGAACGCGTCCTGGATGTTGCCATGGAGGTCCGAAAGTACGCGTACACGCTCAGTCGGATTCTCCAGCACGGCGTTGAGGGTGTATTCCACAGCGTAGTCGCCCAGCAGCGTCTGGAGCACCTTGGGTTCAGGATGTGATTTGAGACCGGCTGTGCGGCCTGCGGCCTGCAGCAAGAGGGCGTGCACCTGGCGCCAGGGGGTGCCATAACCGATGGAAACCTTCACCGGCAGAGCCACGCCGACGGTTTCGTTCAAACGCGAGAAATTGATCAATGCTCCCGCCGAGAGCTGGCTGTTGGGCAGGATGATCTCCTCCTGCCGTGGCGTTACCAGCCGTGACGATGAGAGTCCGATGCTGCTCAAGGTTCCCTCATGCTCACCGATGCGTACGTAGTCACCTATGCGGCAGGTGCGGTTGTAGACCACAAGGAGCCCCCCCACAAACTGCGCAATGAGACTGCTTGATCCCAGGGAGATCATCAGGCCTGTCAGCACGGTAATGCCACGAAAGGCGGGGGTGTCGCTGCCCGGAATGTAGGGAAAGGCGACGATGATGGCGGTGATCCAAATCAGGAAGACGCAGAGCCTCTGCGAAATAGGCGCCGTGGCAGCGTCAAAAAACCGGGATTTGACCGTGCCGCGAGAAACGGATGTGAAGAACCGACGCGTGGATGAACTGGCAAACTTGGCCAGCACCCAGACCACCAACACGATGCCCAGACCGGGAAGGGCATGCATTGCGCCCTCGCCAAGCGCACCCAAAAGGCGGACGAAGCGATAGCCCAACTTTTCCCCAAATGGCCTTGTGTGGGGAAACAGGCGCAGAAGATACTCGAGGCACAAGTAGCAGACGGTTGTCAGGATCAACCAGAACACCACTGTCATCAGTCCACGCAGCACTGGCGCCAGGTTTTGCAGGCCGACGAGACGCAGCGTCCGCGATTTCAATTGGTCGGCCCTGCGGGCACTTAAGCGGATGAGGCGGCTTTCGAGCCAGCGGCGGTGGCGGGCGAGAGCCCAAATCAGAACGACCAGTCCGACCAGGATTAACAGGCCCCTGGCAACCGAGACGGCGAGGCTGCGGTGATC
>JALOTU010000447.1:0-2146 GCA_025457725.1 Verrucomicrobiota bacterium | reverse complement strand
GGCGTTCTTCCAACTCGTCCAGAACCAGGTCCAACCGGCGTTCGGCCCGTTGAACAACGGATTCGAGGGTCTCCCCCACGAGTGGATTGACATCACCGGGAGCGACCACGAACACGGTTCGTCGGTTGATTCGAATGTTGACGCTGTCCGCCATCCTTTCCGAATCGACCCTTGCCCCACCCGACGTGGGCTCGGCGTCCCGGATCAGGACCGTTGCCGCGGCGGCACGCTGAGCGGGAGAATAAGGGCCAATGGCTGCGCGAAAGGTGATGATTTCACGATTGTGAACTTCCAGCACCACACCCAATCCACCGGACGCGGCTTCGGGAGCACGCACGACCTCTTCCGCCCTGCCGCAGAGGGGCACCGTGACCAAACACAGCATGGTCGGCCAGACCAACCAAGACTTACGAAAGACAAATCGTTGAAGTCTCATCAGAGACACACTTTGGGCGGACAACATAAGCTTGGCGTTGGCCTCGGTCGTACCAAGGGTTCAGGCACTGTTCGGAAGTTACTGTCTCCCGAGGCGTCGGTTTCCCGGCTCGAAGACCACCCTGTATGCGCCTGGTTGGTCATGCCCCAGTCTGTTAAAGCTCTCAGAGAGCGTCAAGATCGCCCAGACACAAGACGGCCTTGCCTTGGCCACGGGACTCCTGGCTTTGGGAGGAATCGCCCTCTTGCCCGACACGATCCAAGTGTTCCTAGTCGGGTGGGAGGCGGGGTTGCCCCCGCCGCCCCGCCCACACGGTTCCGTATCGCGGCGACCGGAATGAAGCGCTGGTGTCCACGCACAGGCTTTGACAGTCACCAGTAGAGGGACCAACCCCAACCGCTGGGACGTAGCGACAGGGTAGGCTACCTTCATATGCGAGGAGCCAGCGTTCCACCCCGGGCCGGGCCCGGTCCAGGCGTAACACCGCGGCTTCTTCCAGGGGACGGCATACGACGGACGCCCTTGCCGTCCGGCTAGAACTTCCGCTTGTCGGGCGCGCAGGGTTCTTGCACCCCCAAGCGGGTGCGCCCTGTTGGGCGCACAAACAAAAAACCGCCTTCGGAAAGGCGGCGTTTCGAAATGCAATGAAGGGCAACGAGTCCCGTCAGGAGGCTTTCTTCCCGGTCTTGGCAACCTGGGTGGAGGCGGTTTTGCGTTTCAGATAGCTTGCCCGACGGCGCCGTTTTTGAATTTTATTGTATTGCTTGCCCATAATGCTTTGTAAGGTTCTGCGTGCTCAATGACAGGCGTAAAACTATGGCGGGTCGGGTCGCCCGGTTCAACTTCTATTTGGTGCCAGCGCTGGCGATGCTCACGCTGCTTCGCGTCCAGCTCGAGGCGATGCCCCACGGTGCCGTTGGCACCCAGACCATCTATGTTCCCCGCTCCCAACCCATCCCCGTCACGGTCGAGACTCTCTACCTCCTGACCGAGGAGAATGTTGTCCAGGCCAGGATGGTGCAACAGTTCGGCACCTACGCCATGGAGATCCAGTTCAACCAGTGGGCCATCCCGCTCCTGGAACACAACTCCTCCTCCCATCAGGGGCGTCGCCTGGCCATCCAGGCCCAATGGGGCCCCAAAAAGGAATACGCCCGCTGGCTCGCGGCACCCAAAATGAGCAAACGCATCATCAACGGCACCATCACCTTCACACCGGACGCCACCCTCGAGGAGTGTCAGCAGATCGTCGCGGGCCTCAACAACAACGCCCGCAAGGTCAAGAGCGAATTGACATGGTGAAGCTCACGGCGCGGCTCGCCACCGCTCTCCTCATCGTCGGCTCCGGCATCACGCTCCACGCGCAATCGTTTCATCTGCCGACGACCAACGACGCGCTGTTCGAGCCCGGCGGGGAAGAGCGCTTCTTCGTGGGCACGCCCGGGAAGCCTTGGACTTCCGGCGCGTTCGGCTGCGTGCGCAGCGACGGCTGGCAAATGCACGAAGGCATCGACATCCGCTGCACCCGGCACGATCGGCATGGCGAACCGCTGGACGAAATCCTCGCCACCGCCGATGGCACCGTCGCCTACGTCAACCGCAAGTCCGCCCTCTCCAATTACGGCCTCTACATCGTTCTCCGGCATCAAATCGAAGGAATGGAAATCTACTCCCTCTACGCGCATCTCAGTCAGATCGCCGGCGGGATCA
>JALOTU010000446.1 GCA_025457725.1 Verrucomicrobiota bacterium | reverse complement strand
GTTACCGTCGCCACTCCCGGCAGCATTTGGAAGATGGCCTCGGTGCACCAGAAACAGCCTCCTCCCAGTGTGGCCAATGCGGTTGCGTTCGTTGATGGGCTAGTCATGGTGGGTGTTTTGGTTGGAGGGGAACAGGCCGGCAACAGGCCCAGGCCGAGAACCAGTGCAATGGGCAGAAAGCGGTGCATGGCTCAGTTCTTCGCGCCCCGTCGGAGTTCGGCGATGATGGACTTGAGATCATTGGCGACGATGGTTGCATCCACCTTCCCCGCCCCGGCACCGCGGAGCGTCTCCTGCACCTGGCTCGCCAACGCCTCCATCTCGGTGGCGCCAAGGGATTCGTTAAGGGCGTGCTCCAGCTGTGACGCCAAAGTCGATCTCCGGGACGTGTTCAGGTCGGTGCCTTCCACAGCGCGGGCCAGGTCACCCGCAAGCTTCTTGACCTTCCCCTCGGAAGGCTTCACCTCGCCGCGCGCCGCTTGAACGAGGCTTTGAACCAGCTGTTCTCGCTGCTCCTCGGAGACCGCCGCCGCCGCGGACAGGTTTCCCAGCGATTGAGCGAGCTGCGACGCCTGCGGCGAGAGGGCCGGACCCGCGGGCCGGGAGACGGGCGGCGTGTTCACCGGCTGAGGCGGAGGGGTCGAGCCTGACGGCGCTGGAGAGGGCGCAGAGGACGTCGCCCCTTGCCGTTCGTTGTTCTGGTCCCGCACATCCTTGGCCCGCTGCTTGATGAGATGCTCCGGACCCGCGTGGACGACTGCCACAGCGATGGCAATGATCAACAGAGCGCAAACAAGGGCTTTCATGGTTCAGCGCTGGAGCCCGGCATCGGGCTCATCGAGGTACTGTCCGTCAGGCAGATCGCCGAAGGACTCAAAATGCCCGGGACGCAAGGGTTCCGAAATGGCATGTTCCTCCCCGAACCACTTGCCCAGATCCACCAGTTTGCAACGGTGGCTGCAGAATGGCCCGAACGGTCCGGCAAACCAGGCACCCCGCTTCGCGCAGCCCGGACACCTGACAATGATCTGGGAAAGGTCGCGGGACATGACGACATCGGGAAACGCCGCTTCAGGAATCCTGCTTTCCGGCGGTGAGGACCTTGGACTCTTCCAACGCGGAAATGTAATCCAAAAGAATCCGCTCCGCCTCATCCATGGTGGGATCGATCTCCGACGTGGCCGCCTCGTCGGACTCGTCCTCGCCCGCCATCAGCCGGTGCGGGTCTGCGCCGGTCGCAGTTGCGGAATGCACGGCGTTGGAGGAGCCAACCGGTTCGGGCAGGCCCGGGAGGGCGACATCCTTGAGACTGATCTCGTAGGTTACACTTCCGCTGGACGGACGGCTCCGGCGTTCCGCAGCGCGTGCCTCGGAACGATCCTTGGCTTCCGCCAGTTCCTTCGAACGCTCCGTCTCATTCAGCAGGACCGTTTTCCGGGCCTGCATTTCCTGGAAGCGCTCCATGTCCTCCCGGATGTATTCGAAGTCCTTGTCGACGGCGAGGCGCGCCTCGGACTGTTTGCGCAGCTCCGGCAGGTAGCTTCCCACCATGTTCACGGGACTGAATCGGGCGCTGTTGATGGTGTCCCACTCCAGGGGATTTTCCAAGCCCGCCTCGCCGACGTCCTCCATGACGTTGGCCACAGCCGGCAACACGATGTCCGGCTTCACGCCCCGCAGTTGCGTGGACTCTCCGTTGATGCGGTAGAACTTCCGGATGGTGACCTTCAATGCGCCGGGATCCTCCTGTATCTGTGCGAGCCGCAGCACGGGGCCCAATTGGTTGAGGCTTTGCACCGTCCCCTTGCCATGGGTGGAAACATCCCCCACCACCACGGCGCGACCGTAATCCTGCAAAGCGCCCGCCAGAATCTCGGAGGCCGAAGCGCTGCCACGGCTGGTGAGCACCATCATGGGGCCGTCATAAAGAATGGAGGGATCCCGGTCCTGATCCAGTCCGATCTTGCCGTCGTAATCACGGACCTGAACCACCGGTCCCTTCTTGATGAACATCCCGGTCAGCCGGATGGCCTCCTCAAGCGAGCCTCCCCCGTTGCGTCGCAGATCCAGGATCAGACCTTCAATCCCCTCCTGCTTCAACTTTTCAATCAGCAGGGCGACGTCCTCGCTGGTACTGTGCCGGGTCTGGGTCTGGTCCGGACGCGAGACGATGTCCATCGGGGCATAAAACGTCGGCAGATCAATGATGCCGATCCGCTTGGTTTTCCCCTCGCCGGTGGGGATCTCAATCAGCTTCGCCTTGGCGGCCTGTTCCTCCAGGGGGATCTCATCGCGGATCAGTTTGACGACCCTGCGTTCGGAAGCGCCCGCGCCTTCCGGCGGCACCACGGTGAGCTGCACCTCGGTACCTTTGGGGCCGCGGATCAGCTGGACAATCTTGTTCAGGCTCATGTCCACCACGTCCACAGGTTCGCCGTCGGCCTGGGCCACCGCGACGATGCGCTCCTTCTCCTTCAGCTTCTTGCTCTTTTCAGCAGGGCCGCCGGGAAGCAGGCGTTCGATCGTGCAGTAACCGTCCAGCGCGCGCAGCTGGGCGCCGATCCCGAACAATGCCAGGTTCATGTTGATGGAGAACTGCTCCAGGGCGGCCCGGCCCATGTAATCCGTGTGCGGATCATACACATGGCCCAGGGTGCTGAGGTCCCATTCCGCAAAGAACTTGAGATTGCGGGCGTAGCGGCGATCGAGCTTTTCACGCACCTGTGCATCCAGGGACTTGGGCGCGGACGCCTCCACCACCACCGGGACGCCGTTCGTTTCGGCCGTCTCCGCGCTCACGGAATTCTTCACCGCGGGATTCTCCGCCCCGGTTTCCTCCCTGCTTTTCTTGGCCTGTTCCTGTTCGTCAATCAGCGCGAGCTTTTCCTCGAGGTACTCATACCGCAGACGATCCCGCCACAAATCCTCCGCGGCCTTCAAATCCGCGGGGAAAGCGGCATCGCGACGATTCAACAGGATGGGGACCGTGTCATCGAACTTGAAGGTTTCCGTCTTGAGGAGCCCCTGGGCATACCGGGTCCTCTGCTCGAAACGCTCGAAGAAGCGCTGGAAGATGTCGAACCCG
>JALOTU010000049.1 GCA_025457725.1 Verrucomicrobiota bacterium | reverse complement strand
GTTGCCATTGAATCGCTCCGGCTCAGGGTTCCGTGACCGGGAAACCCTCGCGGTGCAAGGTTGCCCTCACCGCCGCGATATGGTCGAGATCGCGTGTTTCCAACACGCAATGCACGCTCACGGTGGTGATGTCATCGCTGGCAAAGGCGCGGTCGTGGGCAACTTCCAGGATGCTGGCCTCGGTCTCCGCGAGCACGGCGGCAAACCGCGCGAGCCCGCCGGGCCGGTCGCTGATGGTGGTGGTGAAATGAAAGAGCCGTCCGTCCGAGGCCAGTCCCCGTTCCAGCACGCGACCCAGAATGGGGGTGTCAATGTTGCCGCCGCACAGCGGAAGCACGACCGTTCGTCCAGCCAGCTCCGGCACCTGGCCGGCCAGGCACACCGCCAGGGGCGCGGCGCCGGCGCCTTCCACCACCGCCTTCTCCAGCTCGAGCAGGCGCAAAATGGCCAGCGCGATGTCGTGTTCCCGCACCAGCAGCGTTTTGTCCACCACCCGGCGCGCGACCTCAAACGCGTTCGCCCCGACCTGGGGAACGCTCAAGCCGTCGGCCAGCGTTGGTTTCAATTCGACGGGCACGGGTCTTCCCGCCCGCATGGCGGCCGTGAAGCTCGCCGCCCCTTCCGGTTCCACGCCGAGAATTTGCACCCCGGGTTTGAGTGTCTTCAGCGCCAGCCCCAGCCCCGCCACCAGCCCGGCGCCGCCGATCGGCACAATCACCGCATCCACGTCCGGCACTTGAGCGGCGATCTCCAGCCCCAGCGTGCCCTGGCCGGCGATGATGTCCGGATCGTCGTATCCATGGATGTAAGTTAATGCCTGTTCATCGGCGATTTCGTCCGCGCGCTGCTTGGCGTCCGCGATACTGGCGCCCTCCAGCACCACGGTTGCGCCCAGCCGGCGACAATTGCTCGCCTTCATCAGCGGCGCGAACCGGGGCATGACCACCGTGGCGGGAATGCCCAGCAGCTGCGCGTGATAGGCGACGCCGAGGGCGTGATTGCCCGCCGATGCGGCGATCACCCCGCGCTGCCGTTGTTCCGGGTCGAGCAGGAGAAGTTTGTTGCGCGCGCCCCGCTCTTTGAAGCTGCCCGTGCGCTGCAGGTATTCCAGCTTGCAGTAAATCTTCAGGCCGGTCGCTTCGGAAAGGGGGATCGAAAGCGGGCAGGGTGAGGGGACAACCTGGCCCGCAATCCGTTTCGCAGCGGTTTGGACCGCCTGGAAGGTGACCGGCACGGCCCCACTAATCACCGGGGGGCCTGCGCTGTCAATTGAGTACGGGAGACAAGCCAAGAAATGTGGAGTGTTGGGCAAGAAGCGTGTGGGAGGGGGGAGCGGCCCGGGCGCATGGTGTTCACACCAGTTAATGCTGGCTGTTATGAAAACCGCAAATGGCTGCCTTACCGACGCCCGGTTCCGGGCCGAATTGGACCGGTGCGTCTACTGTGAGGAAAAGCCCTGCCAGGAAGCCTGCCCCGCGCATTGTTCCCCCGCCGACTTCATCATGGCGGCCCGACTCGGTGGCAAGGCGGACTTGCGTCGGTCGGCGGCGATGATCATGGGGTCCAACCCGCTCGGCTGGGTTTGCGGGGTGGTGTGCCCGGACTATTTCTGCATGCAGGCCTGCTCGCGCCGGACCTTCGATCGTCCCATCGAGATTCCCGCCGTTCAGGCCACGGTTCTCAAGAGGGCCAATGATGTTGGGCTGGCGGCGTTTCAGCGTCCACCGGCGAATGGGCAGACCGTCGCGGTGATCGGCTCCGGCCCGGCCGGGTTGGGTGCGGCGGGTGTGCTGGCGCAACGCGGCTATCAGGTCACGATTTACGAGCAGCGGAAACGCCTGGGCGGAGCGATGCATCTCATCCCGGACTTCCGCCTGAACAAGCAGGTCGTTCGATCAGACATCGCGTTCCTGAAAAGCTTGGGGGATGTCGAGTTCCAACCCGGCAAAACCATCGACGAGCCCGGCGAGTTGCTGGGCAAACATGCGGCCGTGGTTGTGTGCGCCGGCGTCAGCGAACCCATCAAGCTGGGCATCCCCGGCGAGGACCTCGTCCTGTCCTGGCAGGGCTTCTTGGAAAACCGCAAAAGGCTTGACCTCAAAACCCGCCGGGTTGCCGTGCTGGGCGGTGGCGCCGTGGCGGCTGATGTGGCGACGACGGCCAAACGGCTGGGCGCCGCGTCCGTCGAGCTGGTTTATCGTCGTCGCCAGCAGGACATGCCGCTCACGCAATATGAGCGCGACATGCTGCTCGAACACGGCGTCGAGATCACCAGTTGTGCCAAGCCGCTCGCCGTCCTCCATCGGGGCAAGCGCGTCATCGGTCTTCAACTGGCGCGCCTGACCTTGCCTGCCGGGAAATCCTCCCGGCCGGAGCATTTTGTCGTCAACCGGAAGGAATCGCCGGTGCGCCGTGAGTTCGACCTGGTGATTTCCGCCATTGGCAGCCGGCCCAAAATGCCGCTCCGCAAGGCGCGGGGTGTGTTTTATGCCGGCGACATGGTGCTGGGTGCGGCGACCGTGGTGGAATCCGTTGCCAGCGGTAAGAATGCCGCGGCGGAAGCCGATGCGTTCATCCGGGGCGAAGCCAGGCCTAAATTCAAGAACCGGGCGAAGAGCCGCATTATTTTGTCCGGCGTCCCGCTGCGTCCGGTGCCCCTCGACGCCGAGTTTTTTGGCCGCCGGATGGCCTCGCCGTTCCTGCTCTCCGCCGCCCCGCATTCGGACGGCTACGCCCAGATGCGCAAGGCCTACGAGCGCGGGTGGTCCGGGGGGGTGATGAAGACCGCGTTCGACAACGTGCCGATTCACATTCCCGCGGCATACATGTTCGCCCTCACCCGTTCGACCTACGGCAACTGCGACAACGTCTCCGGCCACCCGCTGGACCGCGTGTGCCGGGAAGTGGAGCAATTGGTGAAGGACTTTCCCGACCGGCTCACGCTCGCATCCACCGGCGGGCCGGTCACGGGCGACGACGAGGCGGACAAGGCCGTGTGGCAGGCCAACACGCGCAAACTGCAGAATGCCGGTGCAATGGGGGTCGAGTACAGTCTGTCCTGCCCGCAGGGCGGGGATGGCACGCATGGGGATGTGGTTTCGCAAAACGCCGGGCTGACCGCCAAGATCATTGACTGGGTTCTGCAGGCGAGCGACCACGACAACCCGAAGCTCTTCAAGCTCACGGCCGCGGTCACCGCGATTCAGCCGATCATCAGTTCGATTCAGGAAGTCTTCGCGCGCTACCCGCGTCAGAAAGCCGGTGTCACCCTGGCCAACAGTTTCCCGGCCCTGGCGTTTCGTGCGGCGCCCGGCCGCCGCTGGGATGAGGGCGTCATCATCGGGATGTCGGGCGAAGGGGTGATGCCGATCAGCAATCTCACGCTGGCGAAGGTTTCCGGTGCCGGACTTGTCGTCTCGGGCAATGGGGGCGCCATGACCTACCGGGATGCCGCCAATTTCCTCGCCCTCGGCGCCACGACGGTTCAGTTCTGCACCGCCGTGATGAAATACGGACTCGGCTATGTGGAGGAACTGCATTCCGGCCTGAGTTATCTCCTGGCGGACCGCGGCTTCCGCTCGGTGCAGGAACTGATCGGGTCGGCGCTGCCCAACCCGATCACCGACTTCGGCGCTTTGTCGCCTGCAAAGCAGCTGCCGCAGGTGGTCGACGCGCTCTGCCAGCACTGCGGCAATTGCACGCGCTGTCCCTATCAGGCCATCCAGCTGGACCGGCGCGGGATTCCAACCTTTGATCCGGCGCATTGCGTCGGCTGCTCGCTCTGTGCGCAGAAGTGCTTCGCCGGGGCGATCTCGATGCGCGACCGGAGTGCGCGGGAGCGGGCGGCGTTGCGGGAAGGCTAGGCCATGCGCGATTCTCTGCTCATTGAGAACGGAACGGTGTTGACGCTGGGAAAGGAATGCGGGGTTCTGCCGAATCATTCGGTGCGCATCGAGAACGGCCTGGTGACGAAGGTTGCCCCGGCGCGGTCGATCCGGAACTTCCGCGGTCGCCGGCTGGACGCGGCCGGCAAGGTGGTTCTGCCCGGCTTCATCAACGCCCACACCCATTTCTACAGCAGCTTCGCGCGGGGATTGACCGGGCTGAAGCCGGCCCGGAATTTCAACCAGGTGCTCAAGCATCTCTGGTGGCGGCTGGACTCGGCGCTGACCACCGAGGATTGTCATTACAGCGCGCTGATCGCGCTGCTCGACTCGATCCGGCATGGCACCACCACGCTGATTGATCATCATGCCAGCCCGCGTGCGGTGCCTGGCTCGCTGGGTGCCATCGAGCGGGCCGTTCGCGCAACCGGGCTTCGCGCCTGCCTTTGCTATGAAGTCTCGGATCGCGACGGTGCGCGCAGCGCCCGGGAAGGCCTGGAGCAGAACGCGTGGTTCATCCAGCATTGCCGGCAGCAGAATGATCCCCAGGTGAGGGCGCTGTTCGGATTGCACGCCTCCTTCACGATCTCCGATGCGACCCTGGAAAAGGCGGCCACCCTCGGACACGAATTGCGGACCGGGTTCCATATCCACGTCGCCGAGGCGCAGAGCGACCAGGATCAAACGCGGCGTTTGTGCGGACATCGGGTGGTCGAACGGTTGCGCCGGCACGAGATCCTCGGGCCGGACTCGATCGCGGCGCACTGCATCCACGTCAACCATCGGGAAATGGACCTGCTGGCCCGGACCCGCACGGCGGTCGTGCACAACCCGCAATCCAACATGAACAACGCCGTCGGCGTGGCGAATGTCCTCGAGTGGTCCCGGCGCGGCGCGCGAATCGGTCTCGGCACGGATGCCATGACGACGAATCTCCTCGAGGAATTGCGCGTGGCGCTCTGGGGTCAGCATCTGCGGGCGGACAATCCCTCGGTCGGATTCGGCGAGTTGACGGGCGCGTTGTTCGCGGGCAATCCGGCCATTGCCGGGCGCCTGTTCGGCCTGCGCTTCGGCGAGCTGTGCGAAGGAGCCGCCGGAGACGTTGCCCTCTTTGATTACGACCCGCCGACCCCGCTGGGGAGCGGCAACGTGTTTGGCCATCTGGTCTTCGGTATTTCCCAGACGCAGGCCGACGCGACCATTGTGGGGGGACGCGTGTTGATGGAGAACAGGAAGCTGGCCCTGAACCTCGACGAGCCGTGCATCCATGCCCGCGCCCGCGAGCTGGCCGCAGCTCTGTGGAAACGAATGTGATTATGACCATGAAGACCAAGAAACGGGCGTCCGCGCCCGTCACCTACGACCTCATCCGGAAAAGCGCCAAGGCGATGGAAAAGGACACCACGCGCTTTCTCGCCGACCTCGTGCGCACCCAGTCCTTTTCCTCCCGGGAGAAGAATGTCATCGCGGTGATTAAGAAGGAAATGCAGGCCATCGGCTTCGACGGCATCCGCGTGGACGGACTGGGCAACATCATTGGCCGCATCGGCAAAGGCCGGCGCGTCATCGCCTTTGATGGCCACGTGGACACGGTATACCCGGGCGACCTCTCCGCCTGGAAGTTCGATCCGTTCAAGCCCTTCGTGAAGGCGGGAAAGATCTGGGGGCGGGGCACGGTGGATCAGAAGGGCGGGGTGGCGACCATGATCCACGCCGGCAAACTCATCAAGGAGCTTGGCCTGAACGATCAATTCACGGTCCTGTTCACGGCCACGGTCATGGAGGAGGACTGCGACGGGCTCTGCTGGCAATACCTGCTGAACGTGGAAAAGCTCAAGCCGGAACTCGTCGTCATCACCGAGCCGACGAACATGAACATCTATCGCGGTCACCGCGGACGCATGGAGATCCGCGTCGAGGTGAAGGGGAGAAGCTGTCATGGCTCCGCGCCCGAGCGGGGCGACAACGCCATCTACAAGATTGCCCGCGTGGCGCTGGAAATCGAGAAGCTCAACCAGCGGCTCAAGAACGATCCTTTCCTCGGCAAGGGCACCGTGACGATTTCAGAGGTGAAATCCTCCTCGCCGTCCCTGTGCGCGGTTGCCGATGAGGCGGGCATTCATCTGGATCGCCGGCTCACCCAGGGCGAAACCAAGGCAAGCGCGATCGCCGAGGTGAAGGATGCGGCCAGGCGGGCGGGATGCCCGGACGCGAAGGTGTATGTGCTCCGATACGAGGAGGCGGCCTACACGGGCAAGGTCTATCCGACCGAGAAGTATTATCCGACCTGGGTGTTGGACGAGGCATCCCCCTACCTGCAGAACGCCGTGTCCGCATATGCCGGCGTGCTCGGCAAGCAGCCGCTGGTGGACAAGTGGACGTTCAGCACCAACGGCATTGCGACCGCCGGCTTGAAAGGCATTCCGACTTTCGGTCTGGGGCCGGGCAATGAAATCCATGCGCACGCGGCAAACGAGGCGTGCCCGATTGAACACCTGAGCGGGGCGGTGGCTTTCTACGCCGCCCTTGTGGCGAAGTTGAACGGGAAGGTCTGATGACCCGGTTCGTTTACCAGTGCACCGATTGCGGCAGGCGCTACCCGCGGGACGCGGTGCGTTACCTTTGTCCGCTCTGCAGCCGCGATTACCGGCCCGGCATGCCGCTGCTGGGCGTGCTGTCAGCGCAATTCGACTACGAAGCGATTCGCGCGAAGTTCGGCAAAGACAAGCCCGACTGGAATGTGTTTTCGGCTGTGGAAAAGAAGTGGTTTCCGCCCATGCCGGTGGGCAACACGCCGTTCTTCCGCTCCGTCGCGCTGGGAGAGGAACTCGGCTTCTCCGATGTCTGGATCAAGAACGACGGGCTGAATCCGAGCGGATCGCTCAAGGACCGGGCTTCCTTCCTGGTGGTGGCGGAGGCCAATCGCCTGCAGGAGGAGGTCATCGTTGCCGCCTCCACCGGCAACGCCGCCAGCGCGCTGGCGGCAGTCTGTGCCTCGGCCGGCAAACGTGCGGTCATCTTCGTGCCCCACAACGCGCCCCGGGCCAAGCTGGCGCAGATGATTCTCTATGGCGCGACAGTGGTCCCGCTCCAGGGCACCTACGATGACGCCTTCCGGCTCTCGCTTGAATACAGCGCGAAGCGCGGCGGGCTGAACCGCAACACCGCCTATCATCCGCTCACCATCGAGGGCAAGAAGACCGTCGGGCTGGAAATCTGGCAGCAGAACCGGTGGCGTGTGCCGGACGTGATCCTGGTCCCGACCGGCGACGGGGTGATCCTCGCCGGCGTCCACAAGGCGTTTTACGATTTGAAGGCGGCCGGGTTGATCAGCCGGCTGCCCCGCCTTGTCTGTGTGCAGGCCGAGTCCTCAGACGCCATCCATCGCTATGTGGAGTCCGGCGTGTATGAAGATGCAGCGCGGCCGGACACCGTGGCGGATTCCATCTCCGTCTCGATTCCCGCCAACGCGCATTGGGCGCGCCGGGTCATCGTGGAAAGCGGCGGGTTTTCCCTCACGGTGAGCGACCGGGAGATTCTGGACGGCCAAAGGGTGCTGGCGGCCAGGACCGGCGTGTTCGCCGAACCAAGCTGCGCGGCGGGGGTCGCCGCGCTGCGGAAACTGCGCGGGTCGAACCGGCTGGATCGGGGGGCGCAGATCGTCCTCCTGGTGACAGGCCACGGCTTGAAAGATGTCGAGGCCGCCATGCGCAGTCTCCGGCTGCCCGCGTCGGTTGCCCCGACCCTGGCGGGATGCGAGTCCGCCCTCAAGGCCCAACGGAAGAAAGGAAGGCGCTGATGTCGAAACCGGAACCCAAATGCTGGCGCAACGACGCCTACGCGAAGGTCACGGGCAGGGCGAGGTTCACCGACGATCTCAAGTTTGCCAACCTGCTCCATGCCGCGCCGGCGTATTCGGACTTCGTGCATGCCCGTATTGTCTCGGTGGAGACCGGCGCGGCCGAACGGCTGCCCGGCGTGGTTCGAGTGCTGACGGCCAAGGATGTGCCGGGCCTGAATCGATATGGCCAGATCATCCGCGATTTCCGCATCTTTGCCGACGACAAGATTCGTTACCACGGCGACGTCGTCGCGCTGGTGGTCGCCGAGACCCGGGAGATTGCCATGCGCGGGGCGCAGCTGGTAAAGGTTAACGCCGTTCCGCTGCCGGCTGTGCTCGATCCCGAGGCGGCCATGCTGCCGGAGGCCCCGCTGGTCCATGAAAACCACGGCTCGAACATCGTCAATACCCACGTCGTCCGACGGGGCGACGTCGAGGCGGGGTTCCGAGCGGCCGATTTTGTCGTCGAGGAAACCTTCAAGACGCAATCCATTGAGCATGCCTACATGGAAACCGAGGCGGCGATCGGGGTGCCGCGATCCACGGACGGCGTCATCGAGGTGTACGGGAGCATGCAGCATCCGTTCAGCACCCGCCGGTTTGTGGCGGCCTGCCTGGGCGCTTCCCTGTCCGAAATTGAGGTCATCGGCACGCCGATGGGCGGGGGATTCGGCGGCAAGGATGACACGGCGGCGATCGTTTGCGCCCGGACTGCGCTGGCGGCGAAGCTGCTGGGCCGGCCGGTCAAGACGGCTTATCGCCGCGACTGGTCCATGCGCGAGAGTTACAAGCGGCATCCGTATCGCGTGAATTACAAGATGGGCGTGAACCAGGCGGGGCGGATCACCGCGGTGCAGTGTCGCATTGTGGCGGACGGCGGCGCCTATTGCTCGGTGACGCCCTGGGTCACCTGGCGCTCCACGGTGCAATGCTGCGGGCCCTACGTGGTCGAGAATGTCCACTGCGACACGTTCGGCGTTTACACGAACAACGTTGTCGCCGGCGCCATGCGCGGATTCGGCTCGCCGCAGATGAATTTTGTCATCGAGCAAATGGTCGAGATCGCGGCGAAGCGCGCCGGACTTTCAGGCGTTGAGTTTCGCCGGCGGAACATGGTCCGCCAGGGCAGTGTGACGGCCACCGGACAGACGCTGGCAGGCCACACCGTCTCCATGGAGCAGGTGCTGGATGCTGTGCTGCGCGAAACCGATTACGAGGGCAGGCTGGCCCGGTGCGCCCGGGGAAACGGCAATGCCGACGAGCTTTACGGCATCGGGCTGGCGATGAGTTATCGCGGGGTGAGCCTGGGCGCCGAGGGTGTGGACTTTTGCGCGGCCATCCTCAATGCGCAGGCTGATGGTTCGGTTCTCGTCGAGGTCGGCATCCACGAAAACGGGCAGGGCTCGGAATCCGCCATGTCCCTGCTGCTCGCCGAGGAACTGGGCGTGAGCCTTCAGCGCATTCGCTATCGCCGCTCCTCGACCTCGAACATTCCCGACAGCGGAACCACCGTGGCATCGCGCGGGACGATCATGGGCGGCGGCGCGGTGACGCTGGCGGCGCGCGAGTTGAAGCGGAAGATCGCCGATGCCCTTTGCGAGAAACTGGGGTGCCGGGCCGACGAGGTGCGGTTCCGGGATGATTTTGTCCTCGGCAAATCCGATGACCAGCGCATTGCCTTTGACGAGGCCATGTGCCGGATGTGGCAAATGCAGCGTTTCCCATTTGCGCTCGGAGTCTTCAAGGCGCCGCGCGTGACCTGGGACGAGCACACCGGGCAGGGGGATGCCTATTTCACCTGGGTTTACGGGTG
>JALOTU010000445.1 GCA_025457725.1 Verrucomicrobiota bacterium | reverse complement strand
CCGCACGACTGGCTCTGCGTGAACTGCAGGAAGTAACGCGCGATGTCCACCATGCAGGCGGTGTCGTCGAGCACGACCAGCCCGCCCGAGCCCATGATCGCACCCACCTCGCGCAGCGATTCAAAATCCACCGGCGTTTCCGCCAGTCTCGCCGGGACACAGCCGCCGCTCGGACCGCCGATCTGCACGGCCTTGAAACGTCGGCCCGGCTCCACGCCGCCGCCGATATCCTCGACGATTTCGCGGATCGTGGTGCCCATCGGAATCTCGATCAACCCGGCGCGCCGGATTTTGCCGGCCAACGCGAACACCTTGGTTCCCTTGCTGGTGCGGGTGCCATAGGCGGCAAACTTGTCCGCGCCGTGACGGAGGATCCACGGGACCATCGAGAGGGTCTCCACGTTGTTGATGAGCGTCGGTTTGCCCCAGAGTCCCTCCTGCGCCGGGAAAGGCGGTCGCAGCCTCGGCATGCCACGCTGTCCTTCGACGGAGGCAATCAGCGCGGTCTCCTCGCCGCACACAAACGCGCCCGCCCCTTCCACGATGCGAAGGTGGAAGGCGTAATCCTGCCCCCGCAATGTGTCTCCCAACCAGCCGCGGGCCTTCAGCAACTTGATGGCGGCACGCACTCGTTTGACGGCCAGCGGATACTCGTGCCGGATGTAGAAAATGCCCTGGTGCGCCCCGACGGCCAAGGCGGCGATGGCCAGGCCTTCGATGACCCGGAAGGGGAAAGACTCGAGGATCATCCGGTCCATGAAGGCCCCCGGGTCGCCCTCGTCACCATTGCAGATGACATACTTGGCATCGGCCGGTTGTGCGGCCACGACGCGCCACTTCCTGCCGGTGGGAAACCCCGCCCCGCCCCGTCCCCGCAAACCGGACCGCTCGATGATGTCGATGATGTTCGTGGTCGAACGCGCTTCCGTTGGCTCGCCGGCGCATTGCTGGAGACAAGCGTCCAACGCCGCAAATCCGCCATTGGCCACATACTCGTCCAGGTCGAGGGGGTCGGCCCGGCCAAAACCTTCGGTGGCAATGTGCACCTGGCGATCCAGAAACGCGCCGATCTCCGGCTGCTTGCGGTCCAGCGCGCCATCCCCGGCCGCTTCCGCCGACGGCGGATCCGTGAGCAGGAGGTCCACGGCTTGCGACCACCAACTTGAGGCGCGACGCAGCCATCCCTGCGGCGCGAGGCGCTGTCGCACCAGCTCCATGGCGCTCGCGGGATCGAGCCCCTCGTAAAGCACGCCGTTCCGGCCCGGCGCGCCGACCTCGACCAGGGGCGTGCGATGGCACATGCCGACGCAGCCCACGCGTTTCACCGCCACATCGGCGCCGCTGCGTCCGACGCTCTCCTGCAACGCGTGATAAATCTGGTCGCTGCCCTTGGCCATGCAGCAGGAGCCGAGACCGATGCGAATCTCCGTCTTCGCCGCCTTCCGGGCCGCCGGTTCCTCGGTGGATTTGCTGTCGCGGTTTCCGGCCAGCACGCGATACTCGCGCAGCATGCCCGGCACCTTCTCGGCGGTGAGATGGCCGAAGGTGTGATCGCCAATCTTCACCACGGGCGCGAGGGTGCAGCAGCCGAGGCAGGCCACGGGTTCGATCGTGAACTCGCGATCCGGATCGGTATCGCCGCCCTCGGGAATGCGGAGCTGGCGCCGCAACGCATCCTCGATGCGTTCGGCGCCGGCCACGTGACAGGCGGTGCCGCGACAGACACGCACAATGTGCCGGCCCGCGGGTCGTGTCCGGAACATGTCGTAGAACGACGCCACGCCGCTGAGGGACGCGGGCGTGACTTGCGTGAGCTGGCAGACCCGGCGCAGTCCCTCCTCCGGAAGGTAGCCATAGTGGTCCTGGAGGGCCTGCAACAGCGGGATGGCCGCATCGGGCGAGCGCCCGATGCGTTCGACGGCCTGGTCCACATATGTCAGGTCCAGAGGCATGAGAGAGAATCGGTGTTCATCCGTGGTTACTCTTGCTTTGCCGCCGTTGCGGTTGCGCTGCCCAGGCACCAGACGCTCCGGTTGCCGCGCAGGTAGAGACGCCCCTTTGCAAAGGCCGGGCTGGCGTAAAACTCGTCCTCGAGCTGCGTGCGCCAGAGTTCCTGGAACTCGCTCCCGTCCCGGATGGCAATGAGATCCCCGGCGGTGGACACGAGCAGCAACACCCCTCCCGCCAGACTGGGCGAAGCCTGGAACTCGCCGCCGGATTCCACGGAGGCTTTCCATGCGCCGGCGCCTGTGGCGGCGTCGAAGCACGAAAGCCTGCCGTCACTGGTAAGTGTGAAGAGACGGGCGCCGTCGGTGACAGGGCTGGTGATGTCGGGCATGTCGCCGTCCACACGCCAGAGCTCGCCGGTCCGGGTGACATCACCGCTGCCATCGGGACGCAGGGCAAGCAGTTGATACATGCCGGGATCGACGATGAAGATCCGGTCCCCGGCGAACACGGGGGAAGGAGTGATCTCGCCTTCGACCGCTTTCGCGCGCCACAGTTCGGAACCGTCCGCGGGGGAATAGGCAATCACCCACGGCAGGCCCAGGGTGAGGATCTGCGGCTTGCGTCGAGCTGCACGATCACCTGGTCCTGCCAGCACGCGAGGGATGCCGCGTGGCCGTAAGGATTGTCAATCGGGCCAAGGTGCTTTGACCACACCGGTTGACCGTCCAGGGTGAACGCAGCGAGTTCGCCGGTGGCGAAAATGGCGTAAACGCGTTCGCCGTCGGTGCACGCGGTGGACGCCGCGTAACCGGTCATCTCGGGAATTTCCGGCGCCTCCGTGGCGGAGGCGGGTGCCGGGAGATTCACCGTCTGCTGCCACTGCAATTCGCCGGTGGCGGCCTTCAGGCAGAGGACCTCGCGCGCTTCCGCGTTGCCGCCGGTGAACAGCACACGGTCCCTCCAGACGATCGGCGAGTTGAAACCCGGCGCGGGCACCGGCGCCTGCCACTCGATGGTTGGAGG
>JALOTU010000048.1 GCA_025457725.1 Verrucomicrobiota bacterium | reverse complement strand
CCTCGTCCTGCTCAAGGCCTCGAGGCGCATGCGGCTGGAGCAGGTGGCTGACGCGCTCTGTCAGCGCGAGAAGGTGGTGACCCACTGATGCTGTACTATTTGAGCCAATGGATTCTGGAGCAGGCGGCCGGCGGCCCCTGGGCTGAATCCTTGTCGCCGCTGCGGCTGTTTCGTTACATCACCGTGCGGAGCGCGGGAGCGGCCACGACCGCGCTGCTGTTGAGCTGGTGGCTGGGGCCGCACGTGATCCACTGGCTGAAGCAATTGAAGTTCGGCCAGGAGTACCAGGACCGGGCGCACGCGGCCGGCCAGTTCGACACCCGTGTGATTGAGAAGAAAGGCACCCCGACCATGGGCGGCATCCTCATCATCGCCGCGCTGAACCTCAGCGCGTTGCTGTGGGCGCAGTGGAACGAACTGGTTCTGCTGACCCTGCTGTCCACCGCGGTGTTATGCGGGCTGGGGTTCTACGATGACTACGCCAAGATCACGCGGCAGGCCAGCGGCGGGGCCTCCTCCTGGGTCAAGATCACGGTGCAGACGGCCCTGGGCTTGTTCATCGGCACCTACCTGTGGATGCTGCCGGGATCGAGCAATCTGGTCACGGATGTGATGCTGCCGTTTTCCAAGGATCCGGTGTTCGCGGGCGCGGGGTTGCTGGGGCTGGCGGTGATTGTGTTCACCGTCGTGGGCAGCTCCAACGCGGTGAATCTCACCGACGGCCTCGACGGCCTGGCCATCGGCTGCACGGTCATCGTGTCGTTTGTCTTCCTGGTCCTGACGTATGTTGCGGGAAACTTCCGCATCGCCGAGTACCTCCAGGTGTCCTACGTCGCGGGGGCGGGCGAGCTGTCCGTGTTCTGCGCCGCGATGATCGGGGCCGGGCTGGGTTTTCTCTGGTTCAACTGTCATCCGGCCCAGGTGTTCATGGGCGACACCGGTTCGCTGGCGCTGGGCGGGGGGCTGGGGGTGATCGCCGTGCTGATCCACCAGCCGTTCGTGCTGGTGATTGCGGGCGGGGTGTTCGTGCTGGAGGCGGGATCGGTGCTGCTGCAAACCAGCTGGTTCAAATACACGCGCATTCGCTACGGAACGGGCCAGCGGATCTTCCTGATGGCCCCGTTGCATCATCACTTTGAAAAGAAGGGATGGTATGAGTCGCAGGTGGTCATGCGGTTCTACATCCTCAGCATCCTCTTCGGCGTGGTGGCGCTGACCACGTTGAAGCTTCGTTGAACGAGCGGAGGACCATGCCTTGAAAGACCTGAAGGACAAGAAGGTGTTGCTGCTCGGCCTCGGAGGCCGGGGACGCGCCGTCTGCGAACTGCTGCTCCGCTGCCATGCCCGGGTCACCGCCCTGGACCCGCATGAGACCAAATCCCTGCGGGAGGAAACCGACAGGCTGCAGCGTCGTGGCGCCGTGATCGTTCTCGGGGCCCGTGAGCTGCCGGATCAGGCGTTCGAGTTCGTGGTGGTGAGTCCGGCCATCCCGTCCAGCTCGCCCCTGGTGCTGGAGGCGGCCCGGCGCGGATTGCGCCTGATGGGTGAACTCGAATTCGCCCACCAGCTCCTGCGGTGCCTGGCCCTGGCGGTGACCGGCACCAACGGCAAGGGATCCGTCGCCGAGCTGATCGAGCGCATCCTGGTCAGTCAGAACCGGCGCATTGTGGTGGCCGGGCAACGCGCGCAGCCGCTCTGCGATGTGGTGGACCGGACCAACGAGGCGGACTTCCTCGTGTTGCAGGTCAATGCCTTCCAGCTGGAGTGGATCGAGTTCTTCCGGCCCGTCGTGGCCGTGCTGACCAACCTGACGCCGGATCATCTCGACCGTTACGGGTCCATGGAGAAATATGTGCGGGCCACGGCGAAGGTCTTCGCCCAGCAACAACAGTTCGACTGGGCCATCGTGCAGCACGAGGCGCTCGAGCAGATGCGGGCGCTGGATCTGGAACCGCCCTCGAAGGTAGTGACTTTCAGCGCGCGCGACGAGGCCGCCGACCTTTACCTGGATCGCGGGCTGATCGTCAGCCGGCTGCCCAACTGGTCCGGGCCGCTGCTGGATTTGGCCCATTGCCGCGTGAGCGGTCCGCACAATGCCGAGAACTTCATGGCCGCCCTCGCTGTCGGCCGCGCGCTGCGCATTTCCCTGGACAACATGGTCGCCGAACTCAAACAGGTGGAGCCCGCGCGGCATCGCTTCGAACTGGTGACCGAGGTGGCCGGGGTGCAGTACATCAACGACTCCAAGGCCACCAACCCGCATGCGCTGGAGATGGCGCTCAACGCCGCGCGCTCCGGAAGGGAGGGCCAGGCCAACATCTGGCTGCTGGCCGGAGGGCGCGACAAGGGGGCCGATTTTCACCAGGTCGGCGCCTTGATCGGGCGCCGTGTCAAGGGTGCATTTCTCTTTGGCGAAGGCCGGGAAAAAATGCAGTCGGCGTGGGGACTGTTTACTCCTTGCACACCGGTGGGTTCGTTGTTAGAAGCAGTCGCAGAAGCTGCGAAACACGCAACCGAAGGTGACGTGGTGTTGCTGTCTCCAGCTTGTTCCTGCTTCGATCAATTTCGCGATTACCAGCATCGAGGCGAGACCTTTTGTAGTGCGGTGAAATCAATATATGGTGGGGCGGAGGCCGCCGACCCCAACATACATGGGTCAACGGCCTGACCCGAGGGTTCGGGTCCATCCGGGGGGAACCCGGACCGGTGTTGAGAAGAGATTTTGGTGAAGGGCCTGGAGGGGGCTCTTTGCCGAGATAAAAATGAACGAACTTGAACTCCCTCCAAACTGCGGCAACTGCCGTCACATATAATCATGAACACGCCAAACCCACTGGTGCCCCAAGGCTCGCAACTCGAGCAAAAGAGCAACGCCCGTTCACGGGTCAAACTCGCCGTCTTCTTCGTCCTGTCCATTCACGTCGTCGGCCTCATGGCCCTGCTGGTGCAGGGTTGCCGGCCGGAACAACCGCAGACCCCCGACCAACCGGTGCCGGAGATCGTGGTGCCGCCTTTTGAAGCGGTCCCGGTCCCCGTGGTGGAGACCAACGAAGTCCTGCTGCCGCCGGTCCAGGAGCTGCCGCCCGACACCGGGGCGTGGGTCGAGCCCGGCACGGTCCCCCCGCCGTCCGTTCAGCCCGGCATGGGGGTCGAGCCCGTCACGCCGGTTCCCGCGCTGCAGGAGTACATCGTGCAGAAGGGCGACACCTACTATTCCATCGGCAAGAAGTTCGGTGTCTCGATGCAGGCGATCACCGATGCCAACCCGGGTGTGGATCCGAAGCGTTTGCAGGTGGGCAAGACCATCGTGGTGCCACCGCCCACATCCTCCGCTCCCAAGCCGGTGACTTCCACCGTGTCAGGCGAGAAGATCTACACCGTGGTGTCCGGCGACACATTGTCGAAGATCGCCAAGGAGCACGGAACCACCTGGCAGGCCATCCGCGACTTGAACAATCTCCCCACCACCAGCATCAAGGTGGGGCAGCAGTTGAAGATTCCGGCGACGAAGCCGGCCGCGGGTGGAACGGGCACGGGCGGTTTCTGAGCTTCGACGCTCCCTGTCCGTTGAACGCTCCGGGATGAGCCAGCCCTTGCACAAGTTGAGATGGTCGGTCACCACGCTGGTGTTCTGCGCCTCGGCTCTCTTCGCGCTCGGCCTGGTGATGCTCTACAGCGCCGGCATGTCCGGCCGCGGATCGGAGTTCCTGGTGCGGCAACTGGCCTGGGGAACTTTGGGTCTGGTGTCGTGTGTGATCGTCGCCTCCGTGGACTATGCCGTCCTGCGCCAGCTGGCCTGGCCGGTGTATCTGCTGGGGGTGGCCTTGCTGGTGGCGGTGCTGATTGTGGGCGATCCGATCAACGGGGCGCGCCGCTGGCTGGGGTACGGCGGCTTCCGACTCCAGCCATCCGAGCTGGCCAAGCTGGGACTGATTCTTCTGCTGGCCTGGTATGGCGAGCGGCACCTGCGTCACATGCACACGTTTCGCCGCGGCATTCTCCTGCCGTCGGTGTTCATCGGGCTGGTGCTCGGCCTTGTGTTCGTGGAGCCGGACCGGGGCACCACCATCCTGCTGGCGGGTGTCGCCGCGGTGATGCTGATCGTTGCCGGCGTGCGTTGGAGTCACATCCTCCCGCCGGCTGTGGCGGGCCTGGCGGGCCTGGTGGTGATGCTGATCCAGGACCCGTTGCGCCTGCGGCGCATCCTGGCCTGGTTGCATCCGGAGGAACACCGCGAGGGCGCGGGTTTCCAGGCGTATCAGGGCATGCTGGCCCTGGGTTCCGGCGGGGTCAACGGGCTGGGCCTGGGCAACGGCCGCCAGAAACTCGGGTTCATTCCCGAGCATCAAACCGATTTCATCTTCACCGTCATCGGCGAGGAGCTGGGGTTGATCGCGACCATCGGGGTGTTGCTGGCCTTTGCCCTCCTGGTCATCTGCGGCATCCGCATCGCCCTGCGTTCGCGGGACGCCTTCGGACTGCTGCTTGGTTGCGGGGTCACCTTCCTCATCGGTTTCCAGGCCTTTATCAACATCGGCGTGGTGACGAGCGTGCTGCCCAACAAGGGCATCTCGCTGCCGTTCATCAGCTACGGGGGATCCAACCTCGTGCTGATGATGACCTGTGTGGGAATCCTGTTGAGCATCGCGCGCCAGTCGGTGCCTGCCGCGGAGGCCAACATCTTTGCCGCCGGGGCTCTGCCGGCCGCCCAGGGATCATGACCCGCGCCGCCACTCCATCTTCCCGTGTGGTGATCGCGTGCGGCGGGACGGGCGGACATCTGTTCCCCGGCCTGGCGGTGGCGGAGGAGCTGATTCTGCAGGGGACTTCCGTCACGGTGATGATTTCTCCCAAGGAAGTGGACCAGCGCGCGGTTCAGGGGGTGCGCGGGATCGAGATATTCACCCTGCCCGCCGTCGCTCTCCAATCCGGATCCCGGCTTTCCTTTTTCTCCAGCGTGGCGCGTTCGGCCCGGGTGTGCCTTCGGGAATTCCGCCGATGCCCCCCCGCCGCCGTGCTGGCGATGGGCGGATTCACGGGCGCCGGACCGGTCATCGCGGCGCGCGTGCTGGGTCTCCCGGTCTATCTTCACGAATCGAACACCGTGCCCGGCCGGGCGAATCGCCTGCTTGCCCGCTTCGCCACCACGGTGTTCACCGGCTTTCCCGCCGCCGGCGCCCGGTTTCGCCGGGGCGCCCTCCATGCGGGCACGCCGGTTCGATCCCAATTCAGCCCGGCGGAGGAAGGCGGCTGCCGCCGGTTGCTGGGCCTGGATCCGGATCGACCCGTGGTGCTGATTGCCGGCGGCAGTCAGGGCGCGTCAGGAATCAATGACATCATGCTGCGCGCCCTCCCGGGGGCGCGGTCGCTGCTCCCGCGCTGGCAATGGCTGCACCTCACGGGTGCGGCGGACGAAGCGCGCGTCCGCGCGGCCTATGCCGCGGAAGGCATCCCGGCGCAGGTGCACGGCTTTTGGGATCGAATGGAAATTGCCCTCGGGGCGGCCAGCGCCGCGGTGATGCGCTCGGGCGCCTCGTCCATGGCGGAACTGGCGGCCATGCGGGTGCCGTCGGTCCTCATCCCTTATCCGCACGCCGCGGACAATCATCAGTTCCACAACGCCTGCGCCTTTGAATCGACAGGTGCGGCGGTGCTGATCGAGCAGCGCGATCTTCAGCCCGAGCACCTGCTGGCGGCGTTGCGCCCCATGGTGGAGGACGCCCTCGTGCGGCAACGCATGCAGTCGGCGCTCGGATCATGGCATCGGCCCGACGCGGCGCGGATGATCAGTTCCCATCTTTTGGGCCGGCCTCTGCCGTCCACCTTTCCGGTGCCCGAGGCCTCCTCCGGCACGGCCCCCTTGCAACGCGCGAAAGCTCTGGTGGCATGAGAATGACCGAATTTACCGAACAAGTCAGCGCGGTCTCGGAGCTCTCCCCGGCCGGGGAACTGCGGACGGTCGTGTCGCCGCAATGTGTCGTGCAGGAGAACGAACCGTTGTCCCGCCGCACGACCCTGCGTGTCGGCGGAAGCGCGGATCTCTGGGTCGAGCCGGCGACCGAGCCGGACCTGATCGCCATGCTGCAATGGGCGGGCGACCGCGGGATGCCGGTGATGCTGTTGGGCCGGGGCTCGAATCTCCTGGTGCGGGACGGCGGCATTCGCGGCATGGTGATTTGCCTTTGCCAGCCGCACTTTGCCCGGGTCGAAGTGGAGGGGTGCCGAGTGCGTTGCGGGGCGGGCGCGCGGCTCAAGGCGGTGTCGAATGAGGCGCGGAATCATGAGCTGGCCGGACTGGAATTCCTCGAGGGGATTCCGGGCAGCGTCGGCGGGGCGCTGCGGATGAACGCCGGGGCTCACGCCGGTTCCATTTTCGATGCGGTGGTCGAGGTGCGGTTGCTGGATTTGCACGGCCGGGTTCAGGTGATGTCCGGGGCCGGGATGGAAGCCGGGTATCGTTCCTGCCCGATGCTCCGCACGCACGTGGCGGTGGAAGCCGTGCTCGAGGGGCGGCCGGAGGCGCGCGCCGCGATCGAGCAGCGGATGAAGGAGTTCAACCACAAGCGCTGGTCTTCCCAACCCGCCGCCCCCAGCGCCGGCTGCGTTTTCAAGAACCCGGACTCCATTCCCGCCGGGCGATTGGTCGAGGAACTGGGTCTGAAGGGGGCCCGGGTGGGCGGCGCGCGGGTTTCCATGGAACACGGAAATTTTATCGTCACCGAGGCCGGCAGCACCGCCGCGGAGGTGCTGACGTTGATCAACCGGATCCGGGAAAAGGCGCGGTCGGAACGCGGCATCGAACTGGAAACCGAGGTGCAGATTGTCGGCGAGGAGGCCGACCAACCATGACCGGCCCGCTTCACATCGTGGTCCTCGCCGGCGGTCCCGGCTCCGAGCGCGAAGTGTCGCTGCATTCCGGCGCCGGCGTTACCCGCGCGTTGCGTTCGTTGGGCCATGAGGTCACCGAGGTGGATCCCCGGGAGCGACAGTTCGCGCTGCCGCCCTCCACTGACGTCGTCTTCCTCGCCTTGCACGGCGCCTACGGGGAGGACGGCACGGTGCAGCGCGAATTGGAGACGCTGGGCGTGCCTTACACGGGATGCGGCGTCGAGGTGAGTCGCATCGCCTTCGACAAGGTGCTGACCAAGCAACGTTGTGTGGCGGCGGGGGTGGTCACGCCGAGGTTCGAGGTGTTTGATTCGCCCGACGCCAAGTGGCCGGAGGGCTGGCAACCCCCGGCAATCCTCAAACCCGTGTGCCAGGGATCGAGCGTGGGATTGCATTTCATCAATGCCGTCGCGGGATGGAGCGCCGCGATCGAGGATTGCCTGCAACACGACACCCGGGCGCTGCTGGAGGAACGCGTGACGGGTCGGGAATGCACCGTCGGCATCCTCGCCGGCCGGACGCTGCCCATCGTTGAGGTGAGGCCGCGGAGCGGCAAATACGATTACCAGTCCAAATACACCGTCGGGGCCACGGAATACCTCTGCCCGGCGCCGTGGGACGACGATCTGACGGCGTCCGTGCAGGCGGCGGCCCGGGCGGCTTTCAACGCCATCGGCGGCGGGGACTATGCCCGGGTGGACATGATGGTCGCGGGGGACGGAACGCCCTACGTGATCGAGGTGAACACCCTGCCGGGCATGACCGAGACCAGTCTGCTGCCCAAGGCGGCGGCGGCGGCGGCTGTCGGGTATGCGGCGCTTTGCGATCGCATGGTGCGGCTCGCGCTGGCCCGCGCGGCGGGATCGCCGCAGCCGGCGGAGTTGATGGCCGTGGCGGACTGATTTCCGGAGATTGATGCATGTGGTTTAGGAAAAAGCAGAAGAACAAGCGGCATCACCGGCGCAATGTGCTGGATGTGAAGCTGCGCTCGGACCACGTCCGGGCGACGCGAGCGCGGAGTGTGGCGGTGCTCCTGGGCGCGTTGTTCGGAACCGTTTTCACCTTGTACGTTCTCTGGCGCTCGGGAGAGTGGTTGCTCGATCGGCTCGTCTACCAGAACCGCGCGTTCGCCATCCAGGTGGTGGAGGTGTCGACCGATGGCGAGATCTCGGTCGATCAGCTGCGGCGGTGGAGCGGGGTGCGGGCCGGACAGAATCTCATGGCGCTGGATCTGGCCCGGGTGAAGCGGAATCTGGAACTGGTCCCGAACATCCAGAATGTCTCGGTGGAACGCCTCCTGCCCCGCAAGCTGCGCATCCAGGTGGCCGAACGTAAGCCGATCGCGCGCGTGTATCTCCCCCGGCTTTCCCCGGAGGATGGATTGATGGTGCAGACCTGGTTGCTGGACGCCGACGGAGCGGTGGTGATGCCTTTGGAGGACAAGAACCGCCAGGTCCCCGCGGCCGCGTCGGAACAACAGTTTCCCGTGCTGACGGGCGTCAGCCAGGGCGAATTGCGCCTGGGCCGTTGCGTGGAGTCCAGCCGCATCCGCGCGGCCATCCAGTTGGTGCAGGCTTTCAACAGCTCGCGCATGGCCACCGTGGTGAGCCTCCGCAGCGTCCAGGTGGACGAACCCGGCGTGCTGGTCGCCGTGACGGATTCCGGGACGCGGGTGACCTTCGGGTGCGAGGGATTCGAGAAGCAACTGCTGCGCTGGCGGGAGATTCACGAGCAAAGCCGGCGCCTGAACAAAGTCATCCTCAGCGTGGATCTGGCCGTCCGGAACAACGTCCCGGTGCGTTGGGAGGATGCCTCCATCCCGCGGTCAAAACCGGCAACCGACACCCCCCCAACCCGCTCAAGGAGAGGCAATGTTTGATTCATCGTCCATCATCGTAGGTCTGGAAATCGGCACCTCGAAGGTCTGCGCCGTGGTCGGCGAGGTCAACAGCGAGGGCGTGCTCAACATCATCGGCGTCGGCCAGGCCCGGTCGCGCGGCGTTCGCAAGGGCGAGGTCATCGATACGTCCCAGGCGGAGGAGGATGTGCGCAACGCCATCGTCGAGGCCGAGCAGATGGCGGATGTCGAGATCCGCAGCGTGCACCTCGGGGTGACGGGCGGTCATATCCGGGGATTCACCAATCGCGGAGTGCATCCGGTGGTGTCCGCGGATCGCGAAATTTGCGAGGACGATGTCGAGGATGTGGTCAAGAATGCCCGCGCCATCAATGTGCCCGCCGAAAACACCGTGGTGCATGCCGTGCGCCAGAATTTTGTGGTCGACGGCCAGGAAGGCATCAACGATCCCATCGGCATGCTCGGGTCCCGCCTGGAGGTGGATGTGCATGTGGTGCACGGCAACCTGAACCGCCTCCAGAATCCCGCCCGCCTGGTCAAGGGCCTCCAGCTGGAGGTGGATTCCGTGGTGTTCGCCGGCCTGGCCTCGTCGCTGGCCTTGCTCAGCTCCGAACAGAAGGAACTCGGCGCCCTGGTGATCGATCTGGGCGGCGGCACGACCGATTACGCGGTCTATGTGGACGGGGTCATCAAACACACCGGTGTGCTGGCGGTGGGGGGCGACCACGTTTCCAACGACCTGGCCTACGGGCTCAAGGTCCCGCTGGGCCGCGCCGAGCAGTTGAAGATCGAGCACGGTGC
>JALOTU010000444.1 GCA_025457725.1 Verrucomicrobiota bacterium | reverse complement strand
GACGATTTCCCCCGGCTCGACGTCCCGGACGAACTCCGCCTGGATCAGGTCGAAGGCGCAGGTCTCGCTCGACAGCACCCAGGAATCCCGGATGCGACCGATGGAAAGCGGGCGGAACCCGTGCGGGTCCCGGATGCCGATCAATTCCTTCTCGGTCATGATCACGAGGGAATAGGCGCCCTCGATGCGCCGGATGGTCTGGACCAGGTCATTGCCCTGGCCGTTGAAGCCGGGCTGGGCCATCAGGTGCAGAATGATCTCGCTGTCCACGGTTGTCTGGGTCTGGAAGATCGAGCCCCTGGCTTCCAGTTCGTCGCGCAGCTGGGAGGCGTTGGTCAGATTGCCGTTGTGGGCGATGGCGATCTGGCCCTTGGCACAGTCCACCGTCAATGGCTGGGCGTTGACCATGTGGGAGGAACCCGTCGTGGAATAGCGGGTGTGGCCCACCGACACGTGGCCGACTAGATTGTGAAGAGTCTCGCCGGTGAACACCTGGGGCACCAACCCCATGCCGCGATGGGTGCGGAACACCCTTCCGTCCGATGCCACAATCCCGGCGCTCTCCTGACCGCGATGCTGCAGCGCGTAGAGGCCGTAGTAGGTCAGTTCCGCCGCGTTCGGATGGCCGTAGATGCCGAACACGCCGCAGTAATGTTTTGGGTGATGCTGCATGGATGACAACTGCGGGGTGATTCGATCAAAGCCGCGCACCGTCCGCAAGCGCCGAGTCCGCCGAATGTGGAACGGACACGGCCGGGAACCGACCGGGGGCGGAATTCACGAGTCCCGCTATTCCATCGCCCGGGCGATGGAATGCCACCAGCCGTCGTGCAGTTCGTGCACCGGGGCGCTGAATTCGCCTGCCACCGTCTTGAGGCTCAGCCGGTCCCCTCCCACCGTGCCGAGGCGAAGGGCTGGAACGCCCATGATCTTGGCCCGTTCGATGATCTTGGGGGCGTCCAGATCCGAGCAGGTCACCACCACCCGGTGTTGTGTCTCTCCGAACAGCAGCGCGTCAAGGCGGATGGTGGCCCGCGCGTCCCGGCTGCCTTCCGGATGCCCCTGATCGCTCTCAGGCCGGGGTGGTTGTGACACGGGGCTCAAATCCAGCGTGGCCCCGATCAGACGGGGCGTGTTGCGGGCAATGAGCTGGGATATGCAGCATTCCGCCAAGGCGACCGCGAGTCCGCCCTCGCTGCAATCGTGGGCGCTCTTGATGCCGCCGGCCTGGATCAGGCCCAGCAGAGTGGAATGCAGCGTCTGGGCGGGTGCGAGATCGCATCGCGGCGGCGAGCCGGTCTTCTGGTCATGGATCACCTGCAGGTAGGCGCTGCCCCCGAGTCCTTGCAGCGGGTCCGCCAGGTCCACCGGCTCCCCGAGCAGCACAATGGCGTCCCCCTCATCCTTGAACCATTGGGTGGTGATGTGCTCCTCCTTCGCAATCATCCCCACCAGCGCCACGGTCGGCGTCGGGTCGATCGGTCCCCGCGGATTCTGGTTGTAGAGCGAACAATTGCCGCCGGTCACCGGCGCATTGAACGCCGCGCAGGCTTCGGCCAGTCCGCGCACGGATTCCCTTAACTGCCAGAACAGCTCGGGTTTGTGCGGGTTGCCGTAATTGAGATTGTCGGTTGCCCCGAGCGGCACGGCGCCCGAACACGCGAGGTTGCGCGCCGCTTCCGTCACCACCGCCTTGCCGCCTTCGTAGGGGTCCAGATACACGTAGGTCCCGTTGCCATCCACGGCCATGGCGATGAACTTGTCCGATTTGAGACCGGACGGCTGGGATTCGAGGCTAGCCCTGCCGTCCAACGGGACGCAATCCGGCTTGATGCGCAGCACGGCGGCGTCGCTGCCGGGGCATACCACCGTGTTGTCCCGCACCATGTGATCGTACTGCCGGTAAACCCAGTTCTTGGAGGCGATGGTGGGCCAGGCCAGCAGTTTTTTGAGCACTTCCTCCGGTCGGGCGACGTCGGCGATTCCGTCCAGCCGGAAGGCGCGGACCGCCTTCAGGTAGTCCGGTTCCTTCGCCTCGCGCTGGTACACGGGCGATTCATCCGCGATCTTCCGGGCCGGGATGTCTGCCACCACCTTGCCGCCGTGGCGCACCACCATCCGGCCTGTGTCCGTGACCCAGCCGACCTCCGACCAGGGCAGATCCCATTTGTCGAAGATCCGTTTGACCTCCTCCTCGCGACCCTTGTGAACGATGATCAACATGCGCTCCTGCGATTCGGAGAGCATGAGTTCATAACTGGTCATGCCCGGGGCGCGCTGCGGCACCTTGTCGAGTTCGATCTCGATCCCTGTGCCGGCCCGGCCGGCCGTCTCGCAGGTGGAGCAGGTCAGGCCGGCGGCGCCCATGTCCTGAATGCCGGCCACCGCGCCGGTGGCCAGGAGTTCCAGGCAGGCTTCGCACACCAGTTTTTCCATGAAGGGATCGCCCACCTGCACCGCGCCGCGCTGTTTCTCGGCGGATTCCTCGGTGAGATCCTGGGAAGCGAAGGCGGCACCGGCGAGTCCGTCACGGCCGGTGGCCGGCCCGACATAGAAGACCGGGTTGCCAATGCCTTTGGCCGCGCCGCGCGCGATCTGATCGTGGCGCAGCACGCCGAGGCAGAAGGCGTTCACCAACGGATTGCCCTCGTAAGACTTGTCGAAGCAAACCTCGCCCGCGACGGTTGGGATGCCGAAGCAGTTGCCGTAATGGGCGATGCCCGCAACCACCCCTGAAAACAGCCGGCGCACCTCGGGCTGGGTCAGTTCGCCGAATCGAAGCGAGTTGATGGCGGCGATGGGGCGCGCGCCCATGGTGAAAATGTCGCGCACGATCCCGCCCACGCCTGTGGCCGCACCCTGGAACGGTTCCACCGCGCTGGGATGGTTGTGTGATTCGATCTTGAAAGCGATGGCCAATCCGTCGCCGATGTCGATGATGCCGGCGTTCTCCTCTCCTGCGCCGACGAGGATTTTGGGGGATTTGGTGGGAAAGGTCCTGAGCAGCGGCTTGGTGTTCTTGTAGGAACAGTGCTCGCTCCACATCACCGAGAAGATTCCCAGTTCGGTATGGTTCG
>JALOTU010000443.1 GCA_025457725.1 Verrucomicrobiota bacterium | reverse complement strand
GCAGGGTTCCCTTGGTGCCGGCGATGGTGATGCCCAGGTCGTTCTTGTGCCCGATGCAGATCTGCGAGGCGCGCACCAGCGCCTTGCCGCCGTTGCTCAGGTCGCAGTAGATGGTGAAGTGATCGTCCAACGCCCGCCCCTGAACGAACGTCTCCAGTTGGGCCGACAGGGAACCGACTTCCAACCCGGTGATGTAGCGCAAATGCATGAGCGCATGCGTGCCGATGTCGCCGCCGCAGCCGGAGCCTCCGGCCAGTTTGGGGTTGGTGCGCCACGTGGCCTGCTGCTGCCCGGTGGCTTCCAGCCGGGTGGCCAGCCATCCCTGGATGTAATAACTGTCCACCCACCGCACGTCGCCCAGCAATCCCTTGCGAACGATGTACCGCGCGAACCGGGTGGTCCAGTGCCCGAGATAGGTGTGCGCCACGCCAAAGGGAATGTCGGCTTTGCGCACCGCCTTCACGAGTTTGTTCGCCTCCTCCATGTTCAGGCATAGCGGCTTCTCGCAGAAGACCGGGATGCCCGCCTGGATGGCTTTCATGGCGGGATCGAAATGCACGTGATTGGGTGTCACGATGAGGATGTAATCCAGCCGCTCCTCTTTCGGAAGCCCTTGCTGCGCGTCGATCATCTCGCCGTAGGAACCGTAGCCCTTGATGGGATAGGGCCAGTTGGCGGCCTCCTCCAGGGCCACCTTGGGGTCCGGGAACAAGGCGCCGGCAGTGACGCGGCGGGTTCCATCGAAGTGAATCGCCTTTTGGTGAGGCTGCACGATGAACGCGCCCTTGCCGCCTCCCACGAGCCCGACATTTAGAGGTGTTGCTGACATGATGGGGTCTTTCCGGTGACTGATGTGTTGATGAATGACGGTTTCAAATTGAAGTTCCTGAAGATTAGGATCGGGACCGCGCGGTGCAAGGATTTGTTGCGCCGGCTTAACCGAGCAGCTCGCCAACCTTGCCGCTGATCTCAGCGACCCCCTGCCGGACCAGCGATTCCCCCACCAGAATCGCGCCCGCCCCGCAGTCCGCCAACCGTTCGACATCGGCGCGCGAGTGGATGCCGCTCTCGGCCACCACCAACACCTCCGGTGCGCCGGGGGCGGCCTCGATCGCCTTCGCCAATCGCTCGGTCGTGGCCAGGTCCACATGAAAGTCCTTCAGGTTGCGATTGTTCACCCCGATCAGCGTCGCCCCGATGGACAGGGCCCGCTGCAATTCGGTTTCATCATGGACTTCCACGAGGGCGGTCAGCCCGGCCTCCAGGGCCAGCGTGTGGAACCGCTCCAGGCGGACGTCCTCCAGAATCGCGACGATCAACAGGATGGCGTCCGCGCCCCACTCAATCGCCTCCAGGATCTGGCGTTCATCAATGATGAAATCCTTGCGCAGCAACGGCAGCTTCACCGATTGACGGATGTCGCGCAGATACTCGAGGTCGCCCTGGAAGAATTTCTCGTCGGTGAGCACGGACAGGCAGGTGGCGCCGGCCTGCTCATACTCGATGGCGATTTGAACCGGATCGAAGTCCTTGCAGATGACCCCGGCCGAGGGCGAAGCCTTCTTGACCTCGGCGATGAGCGCCAGCTCCCCCCGGCGCGGCTGGCGCAGGGCTGCCAGGAAATCGCGGCGCTCGCCGTGCTCCAGCATGGCGTCGCGCAGGTCGCCGGCCGCAATGATGCGCTCCGGCAGTTGCGCGACCTCCCGTCGCTTTTCCTCCACAATGGTGTCGAGAATGGTGCTCACTCTTCGTCCTTGATCCCCTGCATGCGCTTCAGGGGGCAGCCCGCCCGCAACCAGCCGTTTACAAACGGGTCCAGCTCGCCGTCCATCACCGCCTGGGTGTTGCTGGATTCGACGCCCGTGCGCAGGTCCTTGACCAGGCGGTAGGGCTGGAACACGTAGCTGCGAATCTGGCTGCCCCAGGAGATGCTGCCTTTCTCCCCGTAAAACCGTTCCTGCTCCGCCTTGCTGGCATCCTCGCGCATCGCGTACATCTTCGAGAGCAACAGCTTCATCGCGTTGTTCTTGTTCTGCGTCTGCGACCGCTGCGCCTGCGAGGCGGCCACCAGGCCCGTGGGCAGGTGGGTGATGCGGACCGCCGTCTCCACCTTGTTCACATTCTGCCCCCCCTTGCCGCCCGACCGGTAGGTGTCGATCTGCAAATCGGCCGGATTGATGACAATGTCCGGCGCCTCCTCGATCTCGGCGATCACGTCCACGCTGGCAAAGCTGGTGTGGCGCCGCTTGTTGGAATCGAATGGCGAAATGCGCACCAGCCGGTGCACCCCGCGCTCGGCCTTGCAGAATCCATAGGCGTTCTCGCCCTTCACCAGCAGCGTGATGCTCTTGAGCCCGGCCTGTTCCCCGGCCAGTGCGTCGGTGACTTCGGAAGTCCAACCCCGGGCCTCAAACCAGCGCTGGTACATGCGGGCGAGCATCTCCGCCCAATCCTGCGCCTCCGTCCCGCCAGCCCCCGCGTTGATGTTGACAATGCAGTTGTTGCGGTCATTGGGATCGGTCAGGAAAAACTTGAGCTCCAGCGCATCCAGTTCCTGGAGGAAGGCGTCCGTGTCCGATTGCAGCTCCTGTTCGAGGGCGGTCTGGGCCGCCGGCGGCTCGGCCTCGGCGAGTTCCAGCATCACCTGGAGATCGTCCAGCTGCTTAGCCCCCTTGGCCAGCGGCTCGAGCCGGTCGCGCAGGCTGTTGGCCTCGGCAATGACCTTCTGGGCCTGCTCGCGATTGTTCCAGAAACTGTCCGCCGCCATCTGAGCGCTCAGCTCATCCAACCGCTGCTGTGTC
>JALOTU010000442.1 GCA_025457725.1 Verrucomicrobiota bacterium | reverse complement strand
CCCAATTGCGTGCGCAGCCGTTCCAGGGTCAGCGGCTGCTTCTCGGCGCCGGCGAGCGGCATGGAGGATTCGGTTTGCGCCACATGCCCCATCGGATCGCGCGCGATCAAGGTCAGCGGTTTGCCCGGGAGTCCATGGGCCTCGATGGTGATGGGGCGCTGAAACCGCGGCTGGTCGCCTTCAAAACTCTGGCGCCACTGCTTTTCCAAAACCGGGTCGCTGGTTTTCCACAACCTGTCCCCGATATGGATCCGGGAGAAATTCAAGGTGTGGTTGCCAAAGGTCAGCTCCATGGTGCTGGATTCGGCCACGGACCTCGGACCTCGGACTTCATAAACCCGCCCGCCTTCCTCTGGCTCATCCGGCCGTCCCGCATCGAACACAACGCCGTCCCCGGGTTTGAGCGGGGCTTCCAGTTCGACGGTGACGCGGTCGCGATGGACCGCCTTGACGCTGCCGAGGTACACCCCCCGTTTCTTGCCGAATCGCGCGTGAACCAGTTCCTGGTTGTTGATCCCGCCAAACCAGCCGGGATAAAGCCCGCGGCTGAAGGCCATCTCCATGGAGTAACGGGCCGGGGCGGGATCCGCGGGCGCGTGATCTTGAGCGAGGCGACCCCGACGCGCGCCAGTTCGGGCAGCACCTCCAGGCCCGCGAGATCCTGCGGACTGAGCAGGTAACGGCGGTCGCCCAACGGAACCGGTTGTCCGTCGGAGATCAATTCATAGGGCATGCGGCAGGCCTGCGCGCATTCGCCCCGATTCGCCGAGCGCCCGCCCAGGGCTTCGCTCGTCAGGCACTGACCCGAGTACGCCACGCACAATGCCCCGTGCACAAAGACCTCGAGGGGCAGAGGGTCGGCGCTTGCGGGCAGATCGGGCGCGCCGGGCGGGTTGGAGATCGCGCCATCACCAGCACGGCCGCGTTGTTCCGCCTGGATGCGCTCGATTTCTTTGATGGAAAGTTCACGTGCCAGAACGACCAGCTGGCAGCCCAGCGCCCTGGCAAACTCCACGCCCGAGGTGCTGGTGATGGTCATTTGCGTCGAGGCGTGAATGGGGAAATCCGGCGACAGGGCGCGGATCAGGCGGCAGATGCCGACGTCCTGCACGATCACGGCATCCACCCCGGCGGCAATCATGGTGCGAAGATACTGTTCGGCGTCCGCCAGTTCGTTCTCGAACACCAGCGTGTTGAGCGTCACGTAGCCCCGCACCCCGCGCCGATGCAGAAACGCCATCAGTTGGGGCAGGTCGGCCTCGGTGAAGTTGTCCGCCCGCATCCGCGCATTGAACTTGTCGAGCCCGAAATAGATGGCATCCGCCCCGTTCTCGACGGCCGCCTTGACGCAATCCCAATCCCCGGCCGGCGCGAGCAACTCGGGCACGGCAACGGACGCCGGACCCGATCCGGCGACGCTCTGCTGTGGAGTTGCGATGGAGTCACTCGCCATTTCCCTGCAGATTAGCAGGCTGGAGGCGATCCACAAACGCCATCTTTCGACGCCCCGCCGAACGAATGGCGCCTCTCAGTGTCCGGCAGGTCGTGGTCGTCGCAGCGCGAAGAGTCCCACGCCCTTCCATCATTTCACCGTGCATAACGGTTGAGTGAGGGGCGGGCTGGCGTTAATTGTTCGTCATGCGGGCGTTGATTGTTGGCTGTGGTTACGTGGGGCTGCCGCTGGGCGCCGAACTCGCGCAGGCGGGCCATGAGGTGTTCGGCCTGCGGCGGAGTCGCGCCGCGGAAGCGGACTTGCGCGCGGCCGGAATCCGGCCGCTGTTCGCGGACATCACGGATCCCGGCAGCCTGCGGGATCTTCCGGGGACGTTCGATTGGGTGGTCAACTGCACCGCGGTGGGCGGGGGTGGGCCGGAGGCATACCGCCGGGTTTATGTTGAAGGCACCCGCAATTTGCTGTCGTGGCTTGCGCCCGGCGCACCCCGTTTTGTCTACACCAGCAGCACGAGTGTCTACGGGCAGAACGACGGTTCCTGGGTGACGGAAGAGAGTGCGACCGAACCGGCGGCGGAGACGGGTGGGATTCTGCTGGAGGCGGAACGATTGCTTCGGGAGGCGCACCGGGTGACCGGTTTTCCCGCCATCATTCTGAGGCTGGCCGGCATCTACGGCCCGGGCAGGGGCTACTGGTTCAAGCAATTCATGTCGGACCAGGCGGCGATGGATGGCGATGGGAGCCGGTTTCTCAACATGATTCATCGGGACGATGTCATCGGGGTCATCCGGACCGTCCTGGAACGGGGAAGACCCGGTGAGATTTACAATGTTGCGGATGAGGAGTCGCCGACCCAGAAGCAGCTGTTCACGTGGTTGTCCAAGCGACTGGGCCGGCCCATGCCGCGGACCGTGCCTGTGACGGATGCCCCACGAAAACGTGGCGCCTCCAACAAGCGCGTTTCCAACCGGAAGCTCAAGGAACAGCCGGGTTACGTGTTCCGCTTTCCCACGTATCGCGACGGTTTCGAGACCGTGCAGGCCGGCGGCTGATGACCCGGGCCAACGCGATGCAATGGAAGCCGGACTGACTTGAACACAGAGACACTGAGGGTGCGGAGGACCACCTTGGTTGATTTGCAGGAGCAGAACTGGACCGTGGGTCGCGAGGCTCTCTCCTCTAATGAACCGGGCATAGGGGCGCGGACATTCTTGTCCGCGCTCCGGTTCCGGGGCTCAAGGCGCGAAGGAGACTATCGGCGCATTCTCTCCCCCACCGACTGGGCGAAGGTAACAAACCTGCAAGAAAATGAGAGGCGACCGCGACCGGAAATACAAACGAGGTCGCCTTGCGCCGGGGGATTCTCTATCATCCACGAACCATCATGTTGCGATTCGGAATAGTCGGGCTGGGGAACATTGGCAAGGTGCACATGGGCCATCTGGTGGACGGTTCGGTTCCCCGCGGCCGGCTCACGGCTGTGTGCAACCGGAGCCGGCCCAGGATCCAGTTGCCGGACGGGGTGACTTACTTTGCCGATGTTGGGGAGATGCTGGAGTCGGGAACGGTGGATGCCGTCATTGTCGCCACCCCGCACCCTTCCCATCTGGCATTGGGCGAACGGGTGTTGCGCCACGGCCTGCACCTCATGATGGAAAAACCCCTGGCCGCCACCAAGTGCGACGCTGAGAAGCTGCTGTCGATTCCACGCCGGCCCGATCAGGTTTTCGCCATGATGATGAACCTGCGCACCCACCCGCACTATCGCCGCATCAAACGGTGGATGGAGGAGGGGGCCCTCGGGAACCTGCAGCGGGTGCAATGGACCGTCACGAACTGGTCGAAGCCTACTTTGGATCGAGCCATTGGCGGGCGACGTGGAAGGGGGAGGGCGGCGGGGTGCTGGTCAATCAGGCCCTGCACAACCTGGACATGCTCCAGTGGCTGTGCGGCATGCCGATCCGTTTGCGGGCGCATTGCAAATTCAGCCAGGACCACGACATCGAGGTGGAGGACCGTGTGATGGCCGTCAGCGAGTATCCCAACGGCGCCACCGGCTTATTTGTCACCGCCACCGGCGAAGCGCCCGGCGTCAACCGGTTGGAGATCGCCGGGACCCGGGCGCTGGTTGTCCTTGAGGGCGAACGGCTGCGGCTTTCCACCAACGAAGTGGATTCCGCAGTTTTCAGCCGCTCTACCGGCAACGCTTTCGGCATGCCCAGCGTC
>JALOTU010000441.1 GCA_025457725.1 Verrucomicrobiota bacterium | reverse complement strand
TTTCGCCGGCTACCAATGGAACACCAACGGGCCCACCCTCAGCGCCGCGATGCGCGGCACGAAGCTGTATGTGGCGACCCGGTCGCCGGGCAACAGCGGTCCCAACGATCACTTCATGCTCATCACCGACTCGCTCCTCCCCTCGGCCAGCGCGGCGGCGCCCTGGGCCAAGGCGGGGCAGGTGTCGGTCGCCTCCACCAAACCCTTCGTGGGCGCGGAAAGCCAGAACAGCTACGCCGGCTGGTTCAATGCCCCTGGCGGGTCGGCCTTGGCGAAGTCGTCGTCCGCCTCGGGCATGCTGGAAGCGGTGATCGATCTCGAAGCCGCGTTCGGCACCGTGCCGGAGGTCGTCTACGTGGCTGCCGCGGCGTACAGCACGGGAGATGGCGGGAGTCTCAATGCCATCGCGCCCACGGGCAGCGGCCCGCACCTGGACCCGGGCGAGTTCCTTGCCCTTCCCACCGCGGCGCTCCATGACGACAATGCGGATGGGCTCTACGACCGGCTCGATCCCAACCTCGGGTTCCGCATCACTCGGGTGCGCAAGGAGGGGAACGCGGCCATCATCGACTGGAACACCATGCCGGGCCGACGCTACGAAGTCCTCGCGTCCGGCTCGCCCGCCACCGACTGGAACAGCCTATCGGGGTCAACGAACACCGCCGGGCCCCTGGACCTCGAGTTGTCCCACACCAACATCGCCGCGCCTTCCGTCCTGCAACACTATTACCGCATCCGCCTGCTGCCTTGAAGCTGCCGAACTTCATCCATCCATCGCCATGAATACAACTTTTTTTCAAAAACTGAGAGCTTGTCTGAACCAATACGCCCTTGCCTTGCTGCTCGGCTGGTTTGCGACCGTCCCGGTCCAGGGCGCGGACGCCGATCTCTCCAAACAACCGGCCCGCCCGTCCCCGGCCTGGCTGGACCAGGCGGTGGTGTATGAGGTTTTCACCCGCAACTTCTCGCAGGAGGGAACCTTCAACGCCATCACCGCACGACTGGACGAGCTCCAGGACCTCGGGGTCGATGTGCTGTGGCTGATGCCGATTCATCCCTCGGGTCAGAAGAACAAAAAGGGCACCATCGGCAGCCCCTACGCCGTGCGCGATTTCATGAGTGTGAATCCCGACTACGGCACCCTGGCTGATTTCCAACGCCTCGTGCAGGAAGCCCACCGGCGCGGGCTCAAGGTGATCATCGACATCGTGGCCAACCACACGGCGTGGGACAGCGTGATGATGGCCCATCCGGAGTTCTATCAAACGAACCAGGCGGGGGAGATCCTGCCGCCGAACCCGGACTGGGTGGATGTGGCCGATTTGAACTATGACAATGCGGGCCTGCGCCGTTACATGATCGATATGCTGAAGTTCTGGGTGCGGGACGTGGGTGTGGACGGCTTTCGCTGTGACGTGGCCTACATGGTGCCCACGGACTTCTGGGAGACCGCCCGCGAGGAACTCCAGGAAATCAATCCGGAGGTGATCATGCTGGCCGAGGCCAGTCAGCCGGAGCTGCTGCTCAAGGCGTTCGACATGGATTATTCCTGGCCGCTTCATGGCGCATTGAACCAGGTGCTCGGACAGGGAGCCCCGGCCTCCGACCTTCGCAAGTCCTGGGAGGAATCCCGCAGCCGCTTCCCGCGCGGCTCGCTCCATCTGCGCATCTCCGACAACCACGACGAGGCCCGCGCCGTCGCACGGTTCGGCATCAAGGGCGCCCTGGCCGCGCAGGTGCTGATGCTGACGCTGGACGGCGTGCCCCTGTTCTACAACGGCATGGAAGTCGGCGATGCCACCGAATCCGGCGCCCCGGCATTGTTCGAGAAGCTGCCGATCTACTGGGAGCCCAAGGAGCGACCGCCGCTGCGCGACATTTATCGCGACCTGATCCGGTTGCGCCGGGAATATCCGGCCTTCACCAACGACCGGGTGATCTGGCTGGAGAACTCGCAGCCCGCCAACCTGGTGACCTTCATGAGGTTGGAGGGCAACGATGAATTTGTCGTGGTCATCAATCTCTCCAATCGGCCCATCGTGGGTTCCGTGAAGGTGATGCATGCCGGCGAATTCCGCCCGGTATCGATCGCCGGAGCGCCCCCGCCTGCCGACGCCCGCCTCCCCCTGTTCGAGCTCGGCGATTTCGAGTGGCGCATCTATCACCGTTCAGCCGGCCAGTGACCATCGCCAAGCCCCCGGAGCGCGGGATGTCCCGGCCCGCAGCAAGCCACGGCACCCCAACACGCCGGGTCTTTCAAGAAGACCTGCGCGGTCGGTGGCCGGAGATTCCTGCGCCCCCGGAGGATGGCGCGGTCCGAAAATAGCGGAGCGTGCGACCTGTTTTGTGTCGCATATGCAACATGAAATGGGTCTGGGGATTCAGGGGTCCGTTAGGCGAATGTTCCAGGGGGGCACGCTCCCCCCGGCCCGGAAACCCGCACAAATATGCGGTGGCCTTCGGGCGTTCGACCGGTTTAGAGTGTGTTCATCATGAACCCAACCTGGCGAACCCTCCAACCCCTGCTGGCCACCGTGTTCACCGGCTGGCTCATGATCAGCCCGGCCCTCGGTGCCGGGACCAATACGTCCGCACCCCATGCCCGCACGTCCCCCGCATGGGTGCGCAGCGCGGTGGTGTACGAGATCTTCCCGCGCAATTTCTCGGCGCAAGGCGATTTCAACGCCATCACCGAGCGCCTGGATGAACTGCAGCATCTCGGGGTGGATGTGCTCTGGCTCATGCCCATCCATCCGGTGGGTCAAAAACTCAAGAAGGGTTCCCTGGGCAGCCCCTATTCCGTGCGGGACTACC
>JALOTU010000440.1 GCA_025457725.1 Verrucomicrobiota bacterium | reverse complement strand
GCTTTGCGCCTGCCCGACGGGCGTCCCCGCGAAGAGCATCAGGATGATGCCGCCGGCGCACTGCCAAGGCGCAAAGGAGGGTTGTGGTGCAGGGATCATATATCAAACCAGGCCCAATTCGCCGATGGTTTCAGTGCCATCCACCGAGGAGGCTCCTCCGGAGGACAGTTCGGCCCCTTCCTTCTCCGGCTTGTAGCCATCGATGATGCGGGAGAGCTGGTCGGGAGTCGCACCGAGATGGTCACGGATGATTTCTCCCAGCACCGATCGATAATCGATGGCGCGCTTCAGGTAGCGGTTGCCAACGCCAAACATGGACCCGGTTTGGCCGGGGATCCAGGGAACCGGATCATTGGGATTGCAGCCGTACACCCCGCCGTTGACCGCGCCGCCACCGACAAAAATTGTGCCGCCTTCCGCATGATCGGTGCCCCCGCTTCCATTCTGAACGGTGGTGCGGCCGAACTCCGAGAGAGTGACGATCATGACATCGTCCCATGCCGCCTTTGCGCTTCCGGAGCCGTCGGCGCCGTACCGCATGAAGTACTTCCGCAAGGCATACATCGCCCAGCCCAATCGTCGCAGGAGGTTTGCGTGTGTGCCGGTTGTGCCGCCCTGGCTGTTGTGCGTGTCCCAACCGGTGACCTCGGTGCCCGCAATGATGGCGTCGGTGTTGTTGAGCACCAACGCCGCCGCCTTGAGGTTCCGGAAGAAGCTCTTGCAGGAACTTGAGTCGTCCACCACCAGCTTTTCAGAGTTGGCGTGGTAGCGGTAACCCCCGTTCTTTTCTGTGGCCGTGGGAAAAAGATAATACGGCCCCACGTCTCCGTCCGTGGCGACATCGTCCTCAAAGGTGTTTTCCGTTTCGGTGAACCCGGTGATTCCATCGAAGATCTCCAGAGTCTGGGCCATGTTTCGATATTGGAGATCCAGCAATTCCCTATTTGCCTTTGCGGGGAAGGGAAAGCCGGCGGCCTTTTGCAGTCTCGTCAAGGCCTTGAGCTGCCCGGCCGAGTTGTTGGGCACGCCCAGCAGATCATATCGCGTGGGATCGCTGAGGTTGGTCATCGCGGCCCCCGAGCCCCGCAGAATCAAGGGCAGGGCGGATTGGATGGAAACGCCTGTCAAGGGCGCGGTATGAGCCAGTCCGGATTCCACCATGGCGCGGTAAAAGATGCCCTCCTGGTCCGTGTTGTTGTTTGGCGCACCGTTCTCCCAATAACGCTGCGAGTCGAAGTGTGATCGGGATTGGCGCGGGTATCCGATGCGATGGCACAGGGCGAGGTCGCCTGCGTTAAAGCCGGGGGCGAGGAACTTCAGCGAGGGATGCAGACCGGCGAAGCCGTTTCGCAAGGTGATGGATTTGTCATACCAGAAAGTGCTGAACTGTGGGCCGGGGCTGCTGGTGCTGAGGTGAATGTCCGCGATCCCCGTGGTTTCGTCGTACATACTGCCGGGGGCATCCTCCGGGATATACAGGTTGGGTCGGTTGGCTGTGTTGTAGGCATTGTCCCGAACCGGAATCAGGGAATTCAATCCGTCATTGGCGCCGCGCAGGAAGATGAACAGGAGCTTCCTGGTCCGCCCATTGGGGCCTGGAATGCCGATGGTCCCCTCCGCCAGCGCGCGTTTCAGGACCATCGGAATGTCCGTCAGCGTGCCCAGGGCCACACCCGCCCCAATGGAAAAACTGCGGCTGAGGAACCGTCGGCGCGTGATGATGTTGGGATGGTTCATGGCAGGGCTGGAATGAGCGTCATTGTTCGTGAAACCGGGGTTGCGTCATCAGGAAGCTGACCATGCCACGCACCCGCGTGTCGTAGGGCTGGCCGGCCTCGCTGCTCACCGTGAGATCGGCGAAGGCTGACGCCGCGCCATTGTCGTCGGTGTTCAGGAAATCGGCAGCCGCCTGTCGATACAGGTCGAGGTTGCCCGCGCCTTCCGCCGGGTAAAGCGTGCTGGAAAAGTACGCGGCCACCGCGGTCGCATTGGTCCAGCTGGCGGCGGGCAGCTTCGCCTTGAGCAATTCCACCGGACTGCAAACACAGTTGCGGGCGTCGTTCACCGAGTTTCCGCCGGTGTGGCCGGTTTGGCCTGAGGCGATGCAGTAGGATTGCACGAATCTAACCCGTTCAGCCAGCGTGCCGGCACTGATCCAGGGGGGGCCGTCCTCAGGAAAGCCATCCGGCGCTTCACGATCGAACAGGGTCATGGTTCCCATGCGAACGAGGGGCGAACTGGCCGAGTCGTCGGTGTTGTTGTTGTCGCCGGTGATGGAGAAGCCGTCGGTGTCGGCGGTGAAGGTGCCGTCGAGGTTGCTGCCATTGGTGCTGGAACGCAACGCGCGGATTGCGCTGACAGTGTATTCCAGCGGCGTCTTGACCTTTTGCGCGGAGGCGGTATGCGAGCGGAACAGGTCGGAGTCCGTGATCGTCTTGAGGACCTTCCAGATCTGGCCCCTGGGGCTGTTGGTTTCCCACGCCATCATGCATGCATGGACCAGCGCTGCTTCCGGTGTGAGGGTGGGGGAGGTGTAATCGTAGTAGGCGTATTCGGGCAGGTTGGTGTTGGTGGTGGGGCTGGGAAACTGGTCATGCACCAGCAACCGGCAGAGTTTGACGCTGAGGTATTCCTGGGTGAACGGCAGATCGGCCATGTGGGCGATGATCTGATAGCCATCCTGGATGCCGTTGGTTCCGCTGCCATTGCTCAGGACGAGCTGGTAGTTCTGTCCCGCCCAGGGCGGGCCAAAGCGTGCGGGGACGGTCTTGCCGGCGAAGACCGTCTTGTTGGAATTGTTGTGGAAGCCGCTTTGATAATT
>JALOTU010000439.1 GCA_025457725.1 Verrucomicrobiota bacterium | reverse complement strand
ATTCCCGCCGAGGTGATCGGCAAGATGGTCATGGATGGACTCAGGGAGGTGGATGACGTCGCGTATGTGCGATTTGCGAGCGTCTATCGTCGTTTCCAGGAAGCCCACGACTTTGTCAGCGAAGTCAAGAAACTGGAGGAAACCGAATGATCTGGCTCGGCTCAGAATATCTGATGTTCCAAATGCCCTCCGGGGAGAGCGTCGCCTTCTCAAGCGACGCCATCGCCGTGGAGATTGTGGACGAAACGGAGGGGGAACTGGACGCCAACATGGTGAAACAGGCGGCCAACGCGGTTTACCATTACTTCAAACATGAACTCGGCAGGCAGACCGTCACCGTCGGCGAGTTCGCCAAGGCGATGGAAAAGGCGCTGGACGGATTCGAAATCTCGATCGTCTCCACCCAGCGGCCGCGCACGGCGTCGAGTGTGGCCGAGGCGGATCTTTGCAAGATCGCGCGGGACTCCGGGCGGACCTTCGAACTCACGTTCTTTCCCCGGTTGCGGGATGAATTGAAATTGCAACTGCTGAGCTCGCCGAATGTGGTCCGCTTCAGTGGCCTGCGCGACTGTGTCAAGGAACTCACCGGAGCCAAACGCTGGTCGTCCCGCTGCGCCGCCATGGAGGAGCAAATTGTCGGTTACGTGCGCGAGTGCCTCAACACCGACGCCGCCAAGGCCGGGTGCATGCTGGTCTTGGACTAAGCCCCCGGATTTTCATGAGCAAGACCCTGTTTGAGAAGATTGCCGACAAGGAAATCCCCGCGACCCTGGTTTACGAGGATGAGCATGTGGTTGCGTTCAAGGACATCGATCCCCAGGCGCCGGTGCATGTGCTGATTATTCCGCGCAAGCCCATTCCCCGGATCGCCGAGGCGAAGCCGGAGGATCACGCCGTGCTGGGTCACCTGTTGTTGAAAGCCGCCGAGGTGGCGAAAAAGCTGGGGCTGGCAAAAACCGGTTACCGCCTGGTCTTCAACAACGGGCCGCATGCCGGGGAAGCCGTGCCCCATCTGCATTGCCACCTGCTGGGAGGACGCCAGATGAAGTGGCCCCCGGGCTGAGCAGCCGGACTACCGGGCGCGCCGGACGGCTGTTCGCAACACCTTCCCCAGTCGGGCCACACCCTCGGGGATGTCTGCGAGCCGGGCGCCGCCAAAACTCACCCGCATTTCATTGGCCGGAATCCTTCGCGACGACTGGCTCGCATAGCAAAGTTCACCCGGCACATAGAGCACATTGGCCCGAACGGCGTCCTTGAACACTCGCGAAGGTTGCCCCACCGGAATCCCTGAGGGCAATCGCACCCAGAAATAAAGGCCGCCATCGGGCGTCCACCACTCCACCTCCGGAGGCATGTGTTGTTGAAATGCCCGCAGCATCACAGCCGACTTGCGCGCGTAGCGCTTCCGCAACCGGTCGAGATGGGCGTCGTAGATGCCCAAGCCCAAGGCCTTGACCAGGATCTGCTGGGTCAGATTCGCCGTGCCGAAATCGTGGTTGCCCTTGATCCGGATCACCGTGCTGAACAACGGTTCCGGCATGACCCCGAACCCGACCCGCACACCCGTGGCGAAGGGCTTGCTGTAGGTGCCCGCGTAGATCACCCGGCTGCCCGCCCCCCGCACCACCAGCGCAGAAGGCACCTCCTCGCCCCGGAACCGCAATTCCCGATACGCGGCATCCTCCAACAAATAGATCGGATGCCCCGCCGCACGCTCGTATCGCCGCAGCAGCGCCAACGCCCGGGCCTTCTTCTCCAACGACATCGTCAGTCCGGTGGGATTGTGAAAGTAGGATACGAGGTAGAGCATCTTGAGCCGACGGATGGCTCCGCTGCGTTTCATATGCTCCAGAGTACGCTCCAGATGCGCGAGATTGAGGCCGTCGCGATCCACCTGGATCCCGCGCGCCTGGAGGCCGTGACTTTGCAGGATGCCCAGGTAGACAAAGTAGGTCGGATCCTCCACCAGCACGATGTCGCCCTCGTCGCACAGCGCCTCGGTCACCATGTAAAGTATCTGCTGGGATCCGCCCGAGATCATCACGCGCCGCGGATCGTGCGCCGCGCTGCGCTTCCGCACCCCGTCCAAGCGCTGTAACCGTTCCGCCGTCAGCAGTCGCAATGTCTCGTCGCCGGGCGTCACGCCGTATTGGAGCGTCGGGCGCCCCTTGGCCGGATTGCTCAACAGTTCGCGTACAATCTCCCGGGTCTCCCGGACCGGCAGGGATTCATTGTCGGTGAATCCGGCCGCCAGCGAGATCATGTCCGGCCGGGACAGGGTCAAGGCCATGAGCCATGAGATCGGCGGGGCTGCCGTGCGCCTCCCCAGAGCGGAGAATCCAGTGGATGATCGGTGTGCCACGATGCTTGAGGGTAGGGAAATCACAGGAACAGGCAAGCTGCCAGCGGATTTACCGGGCAACGGACCTGTTCTCGTTCCCCTCCTCGTCCAAGCTGCGCCCTGCAAGGCGCCATTTGATCGGGGCGGACATTTCTGTCCGCTCGTTGGCAACCTGCGCGGTCGCGCGGACAAAAATCTCCGCGCTCCGTCGCCCACTTGCACGAGCCTCAATGATTTGAACCCGCACCCGATCCGGCCTCAATCAGGTCCACCAACCGCTGAACGCCGCTTTTGAACGCTTCCCGGTCGGTCAGGGAGTAATTGTGATCGCCCTGCAGTTCCACGAGCCACTTGGGGTCATTGGCGGCTGCAAAGTTTCGCTCGGCATGCCGGTAGGGAACCAGGCTGTCGTCCCGGCTGTGCATGACAACGACCGGCGCCTGAATCTGCGGCAGCTTCTTGTTCGTCCCATAGTCGATG
>JALOTU010000438.1 GCA_025457725.1 Verrucomicrobiota bacterium | reverse complement strand
CGAGCCGGCGCGGCTGTTCTTTCTGCTGGTGGCTCCGAGTGTGACGCAACACCTGGCGGTGCTCGCGCGGATCAGCCGGGTGCTGCGCGATCCACGGCTTCGTCACAACCTGCTTTCCGCCATGACGCCTGCGGCAATCCTGAACGCCATCACGGAGGCCGAGGCGAAGATGTACGGTTGAAGGTTGCTTCGCCTTCCGCGGCGCGGTACGTCTCCGGCCCGCAGCAAGCCACGGCGGCTTTGGGTGAAGGTTCCTCCGCAAAGAGGATTGTCGTCAGCCGTCGGGATTCAGTTCTCCCGCAAAGCCCTGCTGGCGCAGGGCTTCGTAGAGCACCAGCGCCGCGCAATTGGAAAGATTCAACGAACGTGCTCCTGCATTGAACATGGGAATACGGATCCACTGTGCCGGGTTGGCCTCGAGCAGGGCGGGGGGCAGTCCCGCCGTTTCGCGTCCGAACACCAGATAATCCTCCGGCGCAAACCGCACCTGGTCGTATCGCCGTGGTCCGCCCTGTTCGACAAACCAGAGTCGGGCTTGTCCGGGGAGTTGTTCCCTGAACGACTGCCAATTGGGCCAACGATGCCAGGTGACGTGCTTCCAGTAATCCATCCCGGCGCGGCGGAGCTGCTGATCTTTCAGCTGGAAACCCAACGGCTCGATCAGGTGAAGCGTCGTGTCCGTTGCCGCGCACAGCCGGGCCACATTGCCGGTATTCGGCGGGATTTCGGGTTCAAGCAGAACGATGTGCATCTTGGGGGAACAATCACCTGGGCGGCATTCCCAGTCACGATTCCCCACAGACTAACGCGTCTGCGTGGGAGAGGGAAACACAGAACCAAAAGTCCATATCAGGGAGGGCGGCGAGAATTCCGCCGGAGGGCGAAGCGTCGAAGCAACCCTCTATGAAACACAATCCACCTATGCAGCCTTTGTTTGCTGGGAGGACCCCAAAGTTGCATTTGAGCCGCAAAGACCATTCAAATCAGCCCTTAAAGGCAGGGAGAAGCGATGCGCACGGACGAAACGAACCGTCACGTGCAACCTTTTGGTGCATATGCAACAAAAGGTTGCACGTGACGGTTCGGTGGGCCGGGGGCTGTGAGAGGTTTTTGGGATGGCGGATCTTAACTCAATGCTGCCGCGACGTCGGTGCCGAGCATCACGGCTTCGTGGATGGCGCGCGTGGCCTCCGCACGGCGGCATCCCCGGATGAAGGACACGGCTCGCAGTCTCAGTCGGTCCTCAATGATCTCGGCGTGGGCGCCGACCGGACTCTGGCATCCCCCGCCCATCGCCGCGAGAAAGCTGCGCTCGGCGGTGACGCACTGGAAGGTGGGTGCATGGTTCAGGCGCGCGCAGAGACCGTCCATGCGCTCGTCGCTTTGGCGGATCTCAATTCCCACCGCGGCCTGGCCGACGCAGGGCAACATGGTTTCCACATCGAGCAGAACGGCCAGCAAACCGGGCGGGACGGCGTCGCCTTCCAGCCGGCCTTTGTCTGTGATCCGAAAGTTCAGACGCTTGAGGCCGGCCATGGCGAGGATGGTGCCGTCCATTTCCGCGCGGTCGGCAAGCTTCTGCATTCTCGTGCTCACGTTGCCGCGAATCTCGACGACCTTGAGGTCCGGCCGCGCGGCCAACAATTGCGCCTGGCGCCGGGTGCTGCTGGTGGCGATGGTGGCCTCTGGGGGGAAGTCAGCCAGGAGCAGGTTGGGGGCGAAGCCGCGTTTTGCCGGTTGATTTCTGGAATGGGCGGCATCGCGGTAGATCAGGACGTCCCGCACATCCTCCCGCCGGCCGACCGCGCCAAGCTGGAGTCCGGGGGGCAGCTCGGTGGGCAGATCCTTTAGGCTGTGAACGGCGAGGTCGGCCTGCCGGTTCAGAAGCGCCACCTCGAGTTCCTTGGTGAACAACCCTTTGGGCAGATCGCCCTTGGCCATTGAGGCCGTCTGGAGTTTGTCTCCGGTGGTCTTGATGATGACCAGTTCGAAAGACTGATCCGGGAACGCCTGTCGGCATTGGTGCAGCACGGCATTGGCCTGGGCCAGTGCCAGGGCGCTGCCCCGGGTGGCGATGAGGATGGGATTGGGCATGGTGCGTATTGCGTGGTGCGTCAAGAAGTCCCCATCACCGGCTGCTGGCTTCCAGCTGGTGCTCCGCCGTGGTGACTCCCCTCCAGCAAGCCTGCCGCCTTGTCGCGGATGATCTCCTCGCAGCGCTCCAGTTCCGATTTGCGTTGCTGGAGATGATCGTTGGCGATGGTTTGCAGGTCGTCCACGTTGTAGAGGTAAACATCATTCATGCGGTTGACCTCGGGGTCGATATCCCGGGGCACGGCGATGTCGATGAGCAGCAAGGGGCGGCGGCGGCGCAGTTTCATCACCGGATCCAGCCGGTCGGGATCGATGACATATCCCGGAGCGGAGGTGCTGGAGATCACGATGTCGGTCTCCGCAAGCGTTGCCGGCCAGTCTGCGAAAGGAATCGCCCTGCCCTTGAACTCGGTGGCGAGCGACTCCGCCTTCTCCAGGGTGCGATTGGTCACGCATACCTTGGTGACGCCGCGCGAGACGAGGGCACGAAGGGTTTTCTCGCTGGTGTCGCCGGCGCCGATCACCAGCACCTGCTGGCCCTCGAGGGCCTCGAAGATCCGTTCGGCCAACTGCACCGACACCGAGGCCACCGAAATGTTGCCCCGTTGAATGTTCGTCTGCGTGCGGATCTGCTTGGCCACGTTGAACGCGCGTTGAAACGCCTTGTTCAGCCGGCTGGCGGTGTGCTGGTTTTGACGGGCCAGTTCGTAGGCCTGCTTGAGCTGGCCGAG